>JBJTXF010000286.1:0-3408 GCA_046082145.1 Limnohabitans sp.
GGCAAAGCACTGTTCACCCAACCACCCATGCCGATCAAATGTGCAGGCGCTCCTCAAAAAGCCATGTACTTGTCGGCCGACCACTGGACACGCCAGGGCCTGCTCAAGAACATGGACATCCAGTTTTGCAATGCAGGCGCGGTACTGTTTGGCGTGGCCGACTATGTGCCTGCCCTCATGGAATACGTCAAGAAATACCGCATTGGCCTGAATTTTGGCGAAACCCTGGTGGCTGTAGATGGTCCCGCGCACAAAGCCACGTTCGTGAAAAACCTGGCAGATGGCAGCAAAGAAAAAGTGGTGCGCGACTTCGACATGATTCACGTGGTGCCACCCCAAAAAGCACCCGATTTTGTGCGGGTGAGTCCTTTGGCCGATGCTGCCGGCTGGGTGGATGTGGATCCCACCACACTTCGCCACAAGACCTTTGACAATGTTCATGGCTTGGGCGATGTCACCAACACCACCAACGCAAAAACCGCTGCTGCTGCCCGAAAACAGGCGCCCGTGGTGGCGCATAACGTACTCGCTGCCTTGGGCCAAATTCAAGGACTGGCCGCCTATGACGGCTACGGCTCCTGCCCACTCACGGTGGAACGCGGCAAGATCGTGTTGGCCGAGTTCACCTATGGCGGCAAACTGGCCCCCAGCTTTCCCTCATGGTTGATTGATGGCACCAAACCTTCTTCGTTGGCTTGGTACCTGAAAGAACGCATTCTTCCTCCCATCTATTGGGAAGCCATGCTCAAAGGACGCGAATGGATGGCACAACCTGAAATGGTAGGCTGATGACGGCTTTGACTCGTTGGTTGCCTTCGGTTCCCATCCTCGACTGGGGGCGTCAGTACAACCGAGAGACTTTGACCCATGACCTGGTGGCAGCGCTGATCGTCACCATCATGCTGATCCCGCAAAGCCTGGCTTATGCCTTGCTGGCGGGCCTGCCTCCCGAGGTGGGCTTGTATGCCAGCGTGGCACCGCTCTTGTTGTATGCGGTGCTGGGTAGCAGCCGAGTGTTGGCGGTCGGGCCGGTGGCGGTGGTGTCCCTGATGACTGCCGCTACTGTGGCCGAACACGCTGCGGCAGGCACCCATGCCTATTGGCAAGTGGCCATCACCTTGGCATTTTTATCGGGCGCAATTTTGCTGTTCATGGGTTTGCTGCGATTGGGTTTCTTGGCCAATTTTTTAAGCCATCCTGTCATCTCGGGTTTCATCTCGGCTTCGGGCTTATTGATTGCACTGAGCCAAATGAAAACCATCATGGGCGTGAAAGCCGAGGGGCATAATTTTGTGGATTTGTTGATGGCCTTGGGTCAACAAGCAACACATGTGCACTTGCTCACCTTGATGGTGGGTCTGTCAGCTACGGCGTTTTTGTTTTGGGTACGCAAAGGTTTGAAACCTTTGCTCATCTCAGCAGGATTGAAACCCAAATTGGCCGATGTGCTGGCCAAGGCCGGACCCGTGGTCGCCATTGCCCTCACCACGGTGTTGGCTTGGACACTCGACTGGCAGGGCGAAGGCATGAAGTTGGTGGGCAACGTGCCTCAAGGCATGCCCCCTTTGACCACGCCCTTGTGGGACTGGGACTTGTGGCAAGAACTCATGGTCCCGGCATTGCTGATCAGCGTGGTGGGCTTTGTCGAATCGGTCTCTGTGGGTCAAACCCTTGCGGCCAAACGCCGTCAACGCATTGAGCCCGACCAAGAACTGGTGGCCTTGGGTGCCAGCAATCTGTCGGCGGCATTCACTGGGGGTTTTCCTGTCACTGGCGGGTTTGCCCGCTCGGTGGTCAATTTTGACGCGGGCGCGGTCACGCCTGCGGCTGGTGTCTACACGGCAGTGGGCATCACCTTGGCATCTTTGTTTTTAACGCCTGCTTTGTATTACTTGCCTCAAGCCACCTTGGCGGCCACCATCGTGGTAGCGGTCTTGTCACTGGTGGACTTTGGTATATTGAAATCCACATGGCACTTTTCAAAGCTGGACTTCATGGCCGTGGCCACCACGTTGCTGGCCACGCTGTTGGTGGGGGTGGAAAGCGGTTTGGTCATGGGTGTGGTGGTGTCATTGGCGCTGTTTTTATTTCGAGCCAGTCGACCTCACATTGCCACAGTGGGATTGGTTCCCGGCACTGAACACTTTCGCAATGTGCTTCGACACGATGTTCGGGTCAGTCCCAAATTGGTCTGCTTGCGGGTGGATGCGAGTATGTTCTTTGCCAATGCGCGAGGGGTGGAAGACCGTATCAATGCCGAAGTGGCCGCTCGGCCCGAACTTGAACACGTGCTGTTGCAGTGTTCCGCTGTCAACGACATAGATACCAGCGCCTTGGAGAGCTTGGAAGCCATCGCCAGTCGCCTGAAAGACTCTGGCATTGCACTGCATTTCTCTGAAATCAAAGGGCCGGTGATGGACAAGCTCAACACCACCGAGTTTTTGCAGCATTTGCAGGGTCAGGTGTTTTTAACAAACTACCAAGCCATACAAACACTGACACCCGAAGTCATCACTGCGAACTGATTTACTTAGGCAAGTAATTTTTTATACAACGGCAACATCGATTGAGGTAAGACCTGCAATACGGCCTTGCATCTGGTCTCCCGGTTTCACAGGGCCCACGCCTTCAGGCGTACCGCTAAAAATCAGGTCGCCGGGTTGCAATTCAAACAAGGTGGACAGATTTGCGATCGTCTCATTGATCGACCAAATCAAATGACTGAGATTACTTTGTTGTCGCACCTCGCCGTTGACCAGCAGCGAAATATTGCCCGCCAATATTTCACCGACTTGCGCCTTTGGATGCAACAGCCCGACGGGTGCGCCAAAGTCAAAGGCTTTGCCGATTTCCCAAGGTCTGCCTTGCTCCCGCATTTTGATTTGCAAATCACGGCGTGTCATGTCTAAACCCACGGCATAGCCGAATATGTGGTCGGCAGCTTCCTCCACCGGAATATTTTTGCCCCCTTGACCCACAGCCACAACCAGTTCCACTTCGTAATGGAAATTGGCAGTCAAAGACGGATAAGGAATCTCTAAAGTTTGTCCTTTGGGAACCGCCACCACCGATTGCGCATCGCCGGGTTTGCAAAAAAAGAATGGTGGCTCGCGGTCCGGGTCAAAGCCCATTTCCCTGGCATGTGCCGCATAGTTGCGTCCCACGCAATACACACGCCGCACAGGAAAATACAGTTCGCTGTCGGCCACTGGCAATGCATTGATGGAGGGAGGCTGAAACACGTAGTTCATTGACTGTTCCTTATAAATATACATAAAAAATCATAAATTTTAATTTGTTAGAAAAATAATTTATTTATTATGAAAATAATATTTAAAATATATATAATTACTTATATATTAACTTAAGTAAATCTTTTAATAATAAATAAATATATCAAATATACTG
>JBJTXF010000287.1:0-4892 GCA_046082145.1 Limnohabitans sp.
CTACCGCGCCACTGAATACGTCATGCTGCTGGGGCTGGCACAGGCCCTTCAGACTCACAACCCGCCGCTGCGTCGGGCCTTGCAGGAACAATGCGAGGTGCACGCCATCCGCTCGGCACAGTTTCATGATGTGTTTTGTATCGAATACGGCAGCATGCAAGCCCCTTTGCCTGCACGTTATTACGTGCCGGGTGACCGGCTGTGGTTTCGTAATCCCGACGAACGATCAGCCGATGTGACCGGCTTCGAAGGCTCTTGGGTCATGTACATGGGCGGAGGGTTGTTCAGCAATTTTTGGAGGCAAAACAAACCCTTCTCCATGGAGGCCAAATGCTTAGAGATTTACCACTGGCGACATGCCTGGTACGCCGATGCCCAAGGCCAATTGCATATGGACGAGGCGTTGGTCGAGGCGCAAGTGGCCCAGACCCTGTGTGACCCCGCCCAAACCCGCGCCATCATTGACCGAATGATGCGGCTGCGCGACCCGCGCGGTGTCTATGCAGATGGTGGCTGCATCGACGCCACCCGCGAATATCCACGCTGGTTTAGCTTAGCGGGCGGCAATCTGCAGTTACCGGGCGCTTAGCAAACTCAAGGGCTTCCCCCATTTGCTTGCGGCGCTCCCCAGTTCGGGGGAACATTGCAGAATGTTCAGGGTCTTGATGAAAACAATCCATCAGAAAAAGGCCTTCTGTGCCCGCCATGACCCACTGAAATATGCCCCCTCATTTCAACACCAAAGCCCACACCACCGGCGCAAGCCTCAGCGAGAACAAACCCGCTGCGCTGCCTCGAGTCCACTTCAACCTTCTTGACCCGATGTTTGTAGTCTCTTGAATCCGGGGCATTTCACTAAAGCAAAATAGTATTTTTCAAAATCGTGAACCAAGCGAAATTTAAATGGCAAATCCCTTTAACTTAGCAAATATTGTTTACCAGCGCGCGCGATCAGAGCCTCAACAAGTAGCTGTTGTCTGCGCTCAACAAGTTTTGACCTATGAGGAACTGGCTTTACGCGCATGTCAGCTCATGCGAGAAATGGTCAGTCACAACCAATGGAGAAGGCCTTTGGATCGATTACCGCGAGTGGGCATTTTGGCCTCACGATCTGTAGAAGCATGTATCGCTGTCAATTCGGCTTGTTGGGCTGGAGCCACTTTTATTCCTTTGGGCCTTAAACACCCCCAGGAAAGGTTATCTGCCATATTTCAACAATGCGAGTTTGATGCCTTGATCACTGACAGCGAGGGAGAAAAATTATTATCACAAGGGTTACGTGAATATGCCCCAGTCAACACCGTGAATATTCACAAGTCTCTGGATACGCATCATCGACTCGCAAACGGAAATTCTTTTCAGCTAGAAGCCCCCTATCCCATAGGTCCCAAAGATATCGCCTACATCATCTTCACCTCAGGCACCACTGGGATCCCCAAAGGTGTCATGATCAATGCGGCGGCGATCCGTCATTACATTTCCACCATGACCCATCTGCTGGCGCTGCAATCCACCGACAAAGCCATCGAAACCTGTGAACTGAGCTTTGATGTTTCGATTCACAACATGTTCACCACATGGAGTGCTGGTGCGCAATTGCACGTGATTCCTTCTTGGCAAGCCATGAACGCGGTCAAGATTGTTCAACAATCAAAAATCACCGTGTGGAACTCGGTGCCTTCACTGGCAGGGATACTGCGACAAATCAAAGCACTGTCACCTTCAAGCATGCCGACATTGCGTTTGAGTGTATTCGGTGGAGATCAATTGCCCACGAACACGGTTGTCGAATGGCAAAAAGCAGCACCCCATAGCGATATCGTCAATCTTTATGGTCCCACAGAAGCGACTGTTTTTTGCCTCTGGCAATCTGAAATCACTGTATCAAGCCAAACTGTACATCGCGATATTGTGGCCATTGGTCAACCATTGCCAGGTAACCAAGCATGCATCGTGAATGATCAAGGAATACCTGTGGATGATTTCACCCCAGGAGAATTATGGATAGCGGGTGATCAACTCGCAGATGGGTATCTCAATGCGGCTGAGTTAACCGCACATCAATTTCCAACGTTGAATGGGCAACGCTGGTATCGTACAGGTGATTTAGCCATCAAGGATCAGTCCGGTGTTTTTCATTACCTAGGACGATTGGATAACCAAATCAAGGTTCTTGGCCATCGGGTTGAATTGGAAGATGTCGATGCGCATGTTAGAACTGTCACGGGCAGCGACTTGATCGGCTCAGTAGCCTGGCCGGTGATGGATGGAATGCCCATAGGAATTGTGTCCTTTGTATGCGGGTCTGTCATTGACACCTCTGAAGCGATTCAGATACTCAAGCGACGCCTTCCTGCCTACATGGTTCCAAGCAGGTTGATTGAACTCTCGAACATGCCCTACAACAATCATGGAAAGGTTGACAGAAAAGCCTTGAGGGCCATGCTCGATTCTGAATTTTGAATATGACTGTCAACTTAACACGCATGGCAATCGACAAGCATGACACTCTGATTCGAGGCATCATGACCCCTTGGGGTACTGCCATCATGGCTCTTTTGGCTTGGCTGTTGGTTACTCCTCATATCGGCGCCTTGGGATCAGCCTTGGCTGTCGCGGGTGCCCTGTTGGCATCGCGCTTTGTACTCCAGCGAGCAGCCATCGTTTTCGTAACCACGACGATCGCCATAGTTCTCGGTACTTGGGCTGGTGATTTAGATACGGTAGACCACATTACCTCAGTGATGACCTATCACAAAGTCAATAACTTGAACGCAGAGAAAGTTGCGATCGGCTGTTTGCTTGTTTTAATGCTCTTGATGTCATTCATCTTAGGATGGGTGTCCAAATATCCATACTCCTTGGTTGCTAAAAAACCATTATTGACCTTGCTTGTCTTAGAAGTGTCTTTATGTGTACTCTCACAATGGCCAAACTTGGGTGTCCAAGTATCTGTGCTCTTGTGGTCCTTCATATTTACGCTAACACCCTATATCTGGTTCCTAACCTATGCGATCGTGGATCAACGACATCATCCAGCCACGGGTCGGATTCAGCAAATGGGGATCATTCGCCCCTTTTGGAGTCCCACGTATTTACCCCACGGTAAAGGTGCCGCTTATTTTGAAAAATATGCTGCTCAAACCATGAATGAATTGGCGGTTACTCAACTCAAGGCGATCAAACTCCTGATCTGGGCTAACGCATTGTTTCTGGGCCATGAACTGATTCATTGGTGCTTTAACGAATATATGCAAATTCCCTCGCTACAAGAAACGATCGACCAATACCTTCGAGGTAGACCGCTTACATGGACAACCAGTTGCTTGTCACTGTTTATTTCACATACCAAATTTTGCTTGCAAGTAGCGTTTTGGGCGCATTTGTTCGTCGGTATCGCTCGCTTGGTCGGATACCGACTGCCCAGAGGATCATGGCGTCCGCTTGAATCCATCAGCTTGGCCGACTACTTCAACCGATTCCATTTTTATTTCAAAGAATTATTGATTGATTTTTTCTTCATACCGACTTTTTTGAAGTGCTTTCGCAAACATCCCAAGATCCGACAATTCTTTGCAACTTTCATGGCAGCTGGGGTTGGTAATGCCCTTTGGCACTTTTTTCGGGATATCGACCTTATCGCAACTCAAGGATGGATGAGTTCTTTATCCTCATTTAGTTCTTATGCTTTTTATTGTGTCCTGCTTGCTATTGGTGTTGGCGTATCTCAATGGCGGGCAAATCATCGTTCTCCACTGCCATTGACACGGATCGTTAGACTGCAGGCCTTTGTATTGATATGGACGTTTGTCACCTGTTTGCATGTGTTTGGCGATGGCTCACGAACGCACACTTTGTGGGAGCGACTACAATTTTTTACATATTTATGTGGGATTTCTTAGATGGACATATCAGCCGCTCAAGCAATTCGGCAATTCATTCAAACTACTTTGGAACAACGCGGAGATCACGCTCCTTTCACTGAGAACGATTCTCTTTTTATGAGTGGACGGTTAGATTCATTGGCAATGATGAATTTGGTGGTGTTTCTAGAAAGCACAATGGATATTGATTTTTACGCACTGAACTTCGATGTCAGCTTGATTGACTCATTGAACTCGATTTATTCGCTGATCAACATATCTTCAGCGAAGAAATGATGTTTCTCGGCTGGTGAACAAATAGCAAATAACAGTCTCATCCGACAAATCTATATAGGCAATCCTTACTTATCTTGATTTGTCACAATGCCACTTCTTCAACTGCATATCATTGGGCGGATGCCTACGGATGATTCGAGTCGCCAAATTGGCCGTGCTGACGGATTACGTCGCATGCAGATGATCATCTATGTTTACTTCTTTATGTGACCTGGAATTGGTTAATTTCCGATAGGCCATATTGCTAACATTTCGTGAGCTTGTGCTGACTTTTTTGAATTTGCCACTATCAATATGTGATAGGTAATTGATGCATACTCGTTAAAAATCACCAGGTGTCGAAAAATCACACTTCAAAAAATCCGCAGCCCAAAAATTTAGGGTTGCAAAACCCCTTCGGGCAGCAGATAGAAACCGCACTACTTCTACAAATTCCAATCATGATTCGCAAAAAACGACGCGTTAAAACGCCCTACAGCACATCGTTTTAGTAGCCTGAATACTTTGGGTGCTGAATGCCCTGATCAGCGCTTGTAGGGCTTGCTAAGCAATCTGCGCTGGTTATCCACAGCTCGCGTGAGTTATCCAGGAAAAATCTATGAAAACGTTGCTTTCTATAGATTTCATAGTTTGAGCATTGAAATCATTGAAGAAAAAAACCGTAAAAAAGTTATCCACAGTCAGTTCAATTCGGCCTGCTCTCTCCCAGAAACCCGCCAGTTTGGAAGGACT
>JBJTXF010000288.1:0-2044 GCA_046082145.1 Limnohabitans sp.
GGGCCCGAGGAAGCCTGTGATGCCGCCTGTAGGGAGGGAGAAGGAGATGGAGTCTACAGCCTGTTGGGTTCCGTAAGACTTGGAGAGTCCGCTGACATGGATCGACATGCCACAAAGTTAGTCGACATCTAACTCTCCCGAGCTCTTCGGCAGCTCGTCGTATGCACCCTTCCATGCATACCAGCCGAACAGGAAGAGGCCGACCGATATCGGTATGAAGACCAGGCAGAACACCGACCATTGGATCTTTGTGTCCATGACGGGCTTTTTGGCCACTTCCTGAAGGGCTGTCGATATCAGGAACCAGAGCGATGTCGGTGCGAGTGCCATCCAGAGGATGCCGGCGGCTCTTTTCAGCAGATTCATCAATATTCGTTTAATCGTTTACGTTCGGGTCTATCTTGTTGCTCACATATAGGGTGCCAATGGCCAGGCAGAGCCCTGCCACGCAGATGGGGTACCAGAGGCCTACGAGCGGGTCATCGGCGTTCATCGTGGTGAGGAGCACGGCAATGAAGGGGGTCAGTCCACCGAAGACGCCATTACCGACATGATAGGGAAGGGACATGGAAGTGTAGCGGATGCGGGTCGGGAACATCTCCACCAGGAAGGCTGCGATGGGTCCATAGACCATCGTCACGAAGAGGATCTGGATGAAGACGAGCACCACCATCCAGCGGTATTTGTCGGAGGGCAGCTCGCGGCTCACCTTGGGGGCTCCGCTGAGTACGGGCCTTTCGTCGTGGTAGAGGGTGTCTTTGCGGACTTCCTTTTCTACGATGCCATTGGGGAAGGCCCGGTGGGTGGTGACGTGTACAAGGCTCCAATCCTGGCCTTGGGCGGGGGACATGCTGCGGTCAACGCGTTCCAGCGAAGGGTCTGCGGTGAGTCCTTGTGTGCTGGCTGTGTCGAGCATGGCCTGGTATACAGGCCGGTAGGAGACGATCGCCAGCAGCATGCCGGCCAGCATGATCCATTTTCTACCGATGCGGTCGCTCAGCCATCCGAAGAGGATGAAGAAAGGTGTCGCCAGCATGATGGACCAGATGAGGATGGTGCGTGTCTGGCCGAAGTCGATCCGACAGGCATTCTCCAGGAAGGTCTGTGCATAGAACTGTCCGGTGTACCAAACCACGCCCTGGCCCATCACCATGCCGAAGAGGGCCAGCAGCACCATCTTCAGGTTGGAGCGGTGTGCGAAGCTTTCGCGGATAGGGTTGGAGGAGGTTTTACCCGACGCTTTGAGGGCGGTGAACAGGGGCGACTCCTTCATCCGAAGTCGGATATACACCGACACGCCGAGCAGTACGATCGACAGGAGGAAAGGGATACGCCAGCCCCATTCCTCGAATTTCTGTACCGACAAACCAGCATCTGCGTCCAGGTGGGAGCGCGTGCTTAAGATGATTCCGAGGGAGAGCAGCAGCCCGAGTGTGGCGGTCGTTTGTATCCAGCTGGTGTAGTAGCCGCGTTTCCCGGCAGGGGCGTGCTCTGCCACATAGGTGGCAGCACCTCCATATTCCCCACCCAGCGCCAGGCCCTGGATCAGGCGCAGCAAGAGGACGATGATGGGGGCGGCGAAGCCGATGCTGGCATAGCCCGGCACCAGTCCGATCGCAAAGGTTGAGCCACCCATCAGGATCAGGGTGAGTAAAAAAGTATATTTTCTGCCGACAATATCGCCCAGCCTGCCAAAGACCAGTGCGCCGAAAGGCCTGACGATGAACCCGGCGGCAAAGGTGGCCAGGGTTGCCAGGAGCGCCGCCGTCGGATCGGTCTTGGGAAAGAACTGAGCAGCTATGATGGGTGCCAGGCTGCCGAAGATGTAGAAGTCGTACCACTCAATGAGCGTACCTACCGAAGAGGCTCCGATGACTTGCCAGATGGGGTTTCGGGTTTGCAGGCTTTTCATGTCGTGTAGTATCTTGATAAAGGGATGGTGGAGCCAGGTACGGGCATCCAATATAGACGATTTACCCCGAAGCATCGGCGCCGATGGGAGTTTTTTTCTACCTTCCCGATTCCATTCTTTAGAACAAAAGCA
>JBJTXF010000289.1:0-4408 GCA_046082145.1 Limnohabitans sp.
CCCATGTAGACCTCTTGCTCTTTGACTTCTTTGACCACTTTGGATTGCGGCGTGGAGGAGTCTCGGTCATAAATAATCAGTTGTACGCGAGCGCGCACTGCTGATGAGAAAGTCAGTCCTCGCGTTTGGCATTCACGCACATCAAATGCAGGTTTGGCCAAGTTGTATTCGAGGTATTTCATCTCGACAAAACCGTTGTGCGAGACGATGGGAAAGGCAGCATCAAACGCAGCTTGCAAGCCTTCGTTGGTGCGTTTTTTGGGTGGAATATCTGCTTGCAAGAATGCGGTGTACGCGTCTTTTTGCATTTGCAACAGATAAGGAATTTCCAGCACGCTGTCGCGGCTGCCGAAACTTTTGCGGATGCGCTTGCGTTCGGTAAATGTGTAGGCCATGAGTTCTCCGGACTTGATTCACTCGGCGACTGGGGACCATGCAAGATGTAAACACCCGCAGGTTGTGCTTGGCCCGCTGGCCACTACCAGCGTTGGCGGACGGTTGCGCATTGCACGCAACCCGAACCAAGGTTCTTCTGCAGTCAGCTCAGAAGACACTCGACAGCTGTTGATGAAACGGTTGTCGGGTGCGCTCTGAAAGCGCGACAGGCTGGACATGCCCCTTGTGGGGACAACCAGCCTGGTATCTGAAATTATTTGAGTTCGACTTTGGCGCCAGCTTCTTCGAGCTTTTTCTTGGCGGCTTCTGCGTCGGCTTTGGGTGCGCCTTCCTTGACCGCTTTGGGTGCGCCGTCAACCAAGTCTTTGGCTTCTTTGAGGCCCAAGCCGGTGATTTCGCGAACGGCCTTGATGACACCCACTTTGTTAGCGCCAGCATCAAGCAGCATCACGTTGAATTCGGTTTTCTCTTCAGCGGCCGCAGCACCACCGCCGCCGCCGCCAGCTGCCGCAGGTGCAGCCATGGCGGCAGCACTCACACCAAACTTTTCTTCGATGGCCTTGACCAAATCGTTGAGTTCCATGACCGTCATGCTGTCAAGCGCGGTCAAAAATGCGTCTTTATCGAATGCCATATTGTTTCCTTCACAGTTTCAGTACCACCCCATTGAGGTGGACAAATATTTCAAATGGGCTGCACGCTTAAGCGGCAGCGGTTTCACCTTTTTTTGCCGCCAACGCGCCAAGCACCACTGCGGTACGTGACATGGGCGACATGAGCAAGCCACACAATTGCGCCAACAAGACTTCCTTGGAAGGAATACTTGCCAGTTGTTTGACGCCATTGACATCCAGAGATTTGCCTGCAAATGCGCCGCCCCGGATGACCAACTTGTCGTTGGTCTTGGCAAAGTCGGCAACCACCCTGGCGGCCGCGACTGCATCCACAGAAAACCCATAGATCAGCGGGCCGGTCATCTGGTCAGAGACATTTTCAAATGGCGTTCCAGCGACAGCACGGCGTGCCAGTGTGTTTTTCAACACACTCAGCGAAACACCCTGACTGCGCGCATTGGCGCGAAATTTGGTCATGTCTGCGACCGTGATGCCGCGGTATTCCGCCATCACCAGCGTCTGCGCTTGAGCGGCCATGGTCGACACTTCGGTGACGACGGCTTCTTTTTCACTGCGATTCAGACTCAAGGTCTACTCCTTTAAAAAGTGTGATTGGGTTGCCCTTTTCACACACCGGTTTTAAGCGACCTGACTGTCAAGAAGAATTCTTTTCAGCGGGATCGCCATCTGCGTTGGCTGATGGATTAAGTGCAGTCATGCTGCACGCCAACGGTCTTGGATGGCCCGCACCGGTTTTCAACCGATGCGACCCACCGCTTCAGGGCTGCCTTTGACAACAGCCCTGAATGCCAAGCGCTTTAGGCGCTCAGTGTTTGTGTGTCGACGCGAACGCCCACACCCATGGTTGAGGACACCGCCACCTTGCGCAGGTACACACCTTTGCTGGTGGCGGGTTTGGCTTTGTTCAATGCATCGACCAAGGCCACCAGGTTGCCTTGCAACTTGTCGCTTTCAAATGAACGGCGACCGATGGTGGCGTGCACGATACCGGCCTTGTCGACACGGAACTGCACTTGACCTGCTTTGGCGTTGCGCACGGCGGTGGCCACATCAGGCGTGACGGTTCCGACTTTGGGATTGGGCATCAAACCACGTGGGCCCAAAACCTGGCCCAAGGTCCCGACCACGCGCATGGCATCCGGCGCGGCAATGACCACATCAAACGGCATATCGCCCGCTTTGATGCGTGCAGCCAAGTCATCCATGCCCACCACATCGGCACCTGCAGCCAAGGCTTCATCAGCCTTGGCACCCTGTGCGAAAACAGCCACGCGAGCAGTTTTGCCGGTGCCGTTGGGCAGCACCACAGCGCCGCGCACCACTTGGTCTGATTTTTTGGCATCGATACCGAGTTGCACGGCCACGTCGATAGATTCATCGAATTTGGCTGTGGCACATTCTTTGACGATTTTCAATGCGTCAGTGAACGCATAAAGCTTGGTGGTGTCAACCTTGCCTGCGAACGATTTTTGTTTTTTAGTCAAGCGGCTCATACGACACCCTCCACGGTCACACCCATGGAACGGGCAGAGCCGGCAATGGTGCGCACAGCGGCATCTAAGTCTGCCGCTGTCATGTCAACCATTTTGGTTTTGGCGATTTCTTCTAACTGCGCGCGCGTGATCTTGCCAACCTTGTCCGCATGGGGCCTGGATGAACCTTTGTCCAGCTTGATGGCCTTTTTGATCAAGGTGACCGCAGGCGGGGTTTTGATGATGAAGGTAAAGGATTTGTCTGCAAACGCGGTGATGACCACCGGCAAAGGCAAACCGGGCTCTACACCTTGTGTTTGGGCGTTGAACGCCTTACAGAATTCCATGATGTTCAAACCGCGCTGGCCCAGTGCTGGGCCGATAGGCGGCGATGGATTGGCTTTACCAGCTGGCACTTGCAGCTTGATGAAGCCGACAATTTTTTTCGCCATGCTTTTCTCCTTGCGGGTACAAACGCCTGTTGAGGGCTCCCCGGGGTTAACGACTCACTGACTACAAACTGCGCCGAGTCGGAAAACGCAGATCAAACTTTCAAGGGTTGAATCGAGACTTAGCCCCAGAAGCAACACCAAGACATGGTCAGGTTTTTTCCACCTGACCAAATTCCAATTCGACCGGTGTGGCACGCCCGAAAATGGTCACGGACACACGCATTTTGTTTTTTTCGTAATTCACCTCTTCCACCGTGCCATTGAAGTCGGTGAATGGGCCGTCTTTGACGCGAATGAACTCGCCCACCATAAATTCCACTTTGTGACGGGGTTTTTCGGTGCCTTGTTTCATTTGCTTGACGATTTTGAGCACGTCATCTTGAGAAATTGGCGCAGGTCGGTTGCGCGCACCGCCGACAAAACCGGTGACCTTGTTGGTGTGTTTGATCAAATGCCAACTTTCGTCATCCATGATCATTTCAACAAGCACATAGCCTGGGAAGAAACGTCGTTCTGTGGTTTTCTTTTGACCATTTTTGACCTCGACCACCTCTTCGGTGGGTACCAAAATACGGCCGAATTTGGATTGCATACCCGCCTGCTGAATGCGTTCGTGGATATTGCGTTCCACCGCTTTTTCCATGCCGGAATATGCATGCACGACATACCAGCGCATGTCAGGGTGGGCTGGAGGCGTGGTAATTAAGGTGTTTTCAAGGGATTCTTCGGTCATTATTTTTTCCATCCCAGAATCAGGTCATACAAAAGCCATTCCAGGGTTTTATCGGTCAACCATAAAAAAACCGCCATCAACAACACGAACACAAACACATAAGCTGTCATCTGCAAGGCTTCTTTGCGCGTTGGCCATACGACTTTGAGAACTTCACGCCAAGCGTCTTTGGTGAATCCAATCAATTGGCGACCCGGCAGGGACATCAAAAATACCACCACAGCCAATACCAAGCATGCCGCTAACGCGCCCCATTGAAACAAAGCGCCGCGCGCAGAAAACGTGTAAAAAGCAACCAAAGCCGCGACCACGAGGCCAGCGGCAATCGCCAACTTGGCTTTGTCTGCAGTGCTGGTAACGGTTTCTATCTGTGCGGTGGACATACAGGTTGGTGTTTAATGGGTAAAAAAATGTATACAAGCAAGTCAATCAGAACCGCCGTTCATCAGCGGACTTCGGTCACCCGGTATTTCTACTGGGTGGCAGGGGCAGAGGGAATCGAACCCCCAACCTTCGGTTTTGGAGACCGACGCTCTGCCAATTGAGCTATACCCCTATGGAATTTTTGTTCGTATGCACAAAGCACATACAAACAATGGTGAATTCCTTAAGCGATGATTTTGGCAACCACACCGGCTCCGACGGTTTTGCCGCCTTCGCGGATCGCAAAGCGCAGCCCCTCTTCCATCGCAATCGGGTGGATCAGCTTGACCGTGATCG
>JBJTXF010000290.1:0-4523 GCA_046082145.1 Limnohabitans sp.
GGCTATGGCGAAAACATGCGCGTCCTGAAATGGATGATCGACCGCATTGAAGGTCAGGTCAAAGGGCGTGAAAATGTGTTTGGCATCAGCCCTGTCTATGAAGAAATCAACTGGGACGGACTGGTTTTTTCTGCCGCGCAATTCGAGTCGGTGATGCATATCGACAAACCGGCGTGGCGTGAAGAATTGCAATTGCACGACACCTTGTTCCAGCAATTGGCCTATCACTTGCCGCCCGAATTGCCGGCCACCAAAAACGCACTCGGCTTGCGCCTCGAGGCCTGAGCGGCCCCGCACCCGTCACACCCGATGCAGCGATTTTTTTGCCTGTCCCCAACCGACCGATGACAGCGTTTCAAGTGGATTGGCCGCCGCAACAGCTCGAGAGCCATTTCCAACCGCCCAGAACATTGCGATGCTTTGCCAACCGGCCACGCAGTTTGCATGCGCTGCTGGCCAATGCGGTGGCCAAGCGGCCGCAGGCAGAGGCCTTGGTGTGTGACAACGCGCGTCTGACTTATGCACAACTGAATCACCGGGTCGGCCAATTGGCTGCGGGTTGGAAACATTTGGGTATTCAAGCGGGGGACCGAATTGCGCTGCTGTTGGGTAACCGGATGGAGTTTGTGGTGTGTCTGCTCGCAGCCACGCGGCTCGGCGCCATCACCGTGCCCATGAGCATTCGGGAACAAACCCCTGGCTTGCAGTACATGTTGGAGCACAGTGCGGCGGTCATGCTGGTGCATGAAGCCGAGTTGTCTGCGGTGTTGCCCGCCTCTTCCGAAGTGCCCCGCTTGCGCTGGCGTGTGTCCATCGAAACATGCAACGGCTCTCTGCCATGGGAAACGATGTTCTTGTCAGATGCACTGGAAGATGTCGCTGCTGTGCAAGAAGATGACACCGCCGTCATTCTGTACACCTCTGGCACCACCGGTCGCCCCAAAGGCGCCATGCTCAGCCATTTGGGGATGATCCATTCCTGCATGCATTTTCAAGCCGGCATGGATTTGGGGCCTGGTGATGTCAGCATTGCGGCTGTTCCGCTGAGCCATGTCACGGGTTTGGTGGCATTGGTCGCGACAATGTTGCACTGCGCAGCCAAATTGGTGATCATGCCGGCGTTCAAAGCGCCGCTGTTTTTGCAACTCGCGCAACGCGAACACATGACGCACAGTCTGATGGTGCCGGCCATGTACAACCTGTGTCTGTTGCAACCCGAATTCAACACCACCGATTTGCGCCACTGGCGGGTGGGCGCGTATGGCGGCGCACCAATGCCAGTGGCAAGCATCGAGGCTTTGTCAAAACAACTGCCGCAACTGTTGCTGATGAATTGCTACGGCGCGACCGAAACCACTTCACCCGCGACCATCATGCCGCCAGGCATGACGCCGCTACACAACGACACCGTTGGACAAGCCGTGGTGTGTGGTGAATTGAAAGTGGTGGACGAAGATGGCCAGGCCTTGCCTGCCGGCAGCATGGGTGAGATCTGGATCAAAGGACCGATGGTGGTGGCGGGTTACTGGAACAACCCCGAGGCCACCGCCAAAGAGTTTGTCGATGGCTACTGGAAATCGGGTGACATGGGCAGCATCGATGACCAAGGCTATGTACGCATACTGGACCGCAAAAAAGACATGCTCAACCGGGGGGGTTACAAGATTTACAGCATCGAAGTTGAAAACACTTTGTACCAACATCCTGCAGTGGTGGAATGCGCCATTGTGTCCAAGCCTTGTTCGGTATTGGGTGAACGCGTGCATGCGTTTGTAAGTGTGCGCGAAGCGGTTGACGCACAGGCCTTGACTGCGTTTTGCAGCAGCCGGCTGTCGCGTGAAAAAGTGCCGGAGAGCTACACCATCGTGACCGATGCATTGCCACGCAATGCCAATGGAAAGTTGATGAAACGACACCTGCGCGAACAGCTGTTGCAGTCACTCAGCGCGCTTTAAACAACGTCAAAGCCGTATTTGTTGGGCGAGGTTCAGGTATTGGGCCACGGGCACTTCTTCAGCGCGGCGTTGCACATCAAACGCCCCGTCAAATCCACGGGTTTCCAACCATCTGCCCAACGTGTGTCGCAACAATTTGCGGCGTTGGCTGAAGGCCACCTGCACCAATTCACTGAGCAGGCGCTGGTCAAGCGGTGCGGCTTGCGCCAATGGCAGCATGCGCACCATGGCGCTGTCCACCCGTGGCGGCGGATCGAAGGCATGCGGACCCACATGCAGCAACATCTCCATCTCATAACGCCATTGCAACATCACGCTCAAACGCCCGTAATGGGATGTGCCGGGTACTGCCACCATGCGCTCCACCACTTCCTTTTGCAGCATGAAATGCTGATCCTTCACCACGGCCACATGGTCGAGCAAGTGAAACAAAATGGGGGTGGAAATGTTGTAGGGCAAATTGCCCACTATCCGCAAGCGCGGCATTTGCAAGGTCGATGCCAAAGCTGCGAAATCGACTTTCAATACATCCGATTCAATGACATTGAGCTGAGGATGCTGGCGCAATCGCCGGGCCAAATCGCGGTCGAGTTCGATCACATGCAAATGCCCCAACCGCTCTGCCAGCGGCTGTGTCATGGCGGCCAAGCCAGGCCCGATTTCCACCATGGCATCACCCGGCAGCGGGGCAATGCACTGCACAATGTCCTCTATGACAGCAGCGTCGGTGAGAAAGTGTTGGCCAAAGCGTTTGCGCGCTTGGTGTGGTGTCATCGCTCTAAACGATCACAGTGGCGGGTCACGGTATTCCACATAAGCGCGACCACGGATTTCACGTTCCCAGTTTTTTAAGGTCTCATCAAACTTTCGCTCGCGCAAAATGTTGCGCGCCATGTCTTGCTTGTCGCGCAGCGTCAGCGGCTCTTCCCGGCGCTCAGTGACCTGGATCAAATGCACCCCAAAACGCGATACCAACGGGTCACTGATTTCTCCGGGCCGCAACAGGTCCATGACCTTTTCAAACTCAGGCACCATGGTGCCCGGGTTGGCCCAACCCAAATCGCCGCCCTGGGTGGCGCTCGCGTCTTGTGAATATTGTCTGGCCAACTCTTCGAACTGGGCCGCCCCAGCTTCAATTTGTTTTCTGAAACCCGCCAACTGGGCACGGGCAGCGTCTTGGCTGAGTTGGTTGCCCGGTCTGAGCAAAATATGTCTGGCGCGTGTTTGTGTCAGGGTAGAGGGCAATGCGTTGGGAGATTTGCGCTCCACCAACTTCAATACATGGAATCCTGCCCCAGAGCGAATCGGCCCAACCAAGCCGCCCACAGGCAAGGGCAACACCGTGTCGACAAACAAAGAAGGGTAACGGTCTGGACTGCGCAAACCCAGCTGTCCGCCGTTGGTCCGATCCGGGGCTTGGGAAAACTTGGCAGCGAGTTTGCCAAAGTCTTCGCCGGCCTTGGCCAAGCGCAACACTTCTTCAGCCTTGCCCTTGGCCGATGCCAGCTCATCCGCTTGCGCTTTCTCACTAACGGTGATAAGAATATGTGCAATATGGATATTCGCTTTGCTGTTGTCCGCTTCTTTGCTGTTTTCTTGCAAAAACGCTTCTACCTCATGGTCTTGGATTTTGATGCGGCTGGAGACTTCTCTTTCACGCACACGCTGTAGCAACATTTGCCGCTTGATCTGGTTGCGATAGCGCTCCCAGGTGATACCTTGTGCATTGAGTCGTTGCTTCATCTCTTCGACCGAGATTTGGTTGCGTTTTGCTGTGCTTTCTGTGGCCAGCTGGAGTTCGGACGGTGAGATTTGCATATTGCTTTGCCGAGCCACTTGCAATTGCGCAGATTCATTGATGAGGTTTTCCATCGCTTCGCGCAATAAATTTTCGCGCCCCAATTTGTTGGCAGCAGGGTCCACCATCGCGGCCAAGTTACTGACCTCTTGGTTGGTGATGGGTTCGTTGTCCACCACAGCCACGATGAAATCCAATGGGCGCAATTCACCATCCAACACCTCACTGTCCGAAACGGCTGCAGACAGCTTCAAATTCAATCGCTCCGAGCCAGGCTTGGGCACTCTGGGCTTGAGCGCTTGCGCAAAGGCAAGCTCCGACAATCCCAGCACAAACCACCAAAGAACCGCCACAAAGACCGTGGGAGAAGATATACGCATAGGGTTAGTCATATTGGGCAAACGGGCTGGGCGCGAACCTGAACGGTTTGCGCAAATTTTGGTAACGTGAAATATTTTCTTTGGCAGCGTTCATGTTGCCAAAAACCAATCGTGAAAAGTCATTGAATTCCAATTGAAACATGAGGCTGGTGGTAGCAGTGGAGAGTGTCAATTGGGTTCGCTGCAAAGCGAAACGACTGACCCAACAACCGCCATCGTATTCCACACCCAACATGGATTCAACCAATCGCTTTTCAAGCAAACTGTAATTGAAGCGACCAATGCTGTAGAGTCGCCCCTCGCCCAAACCTTGTCCTTGCTGGCGGTCCAAGCCCAAATCGCTCCACAGATCGTTCAAAGGCCACTGCCAGCTCATGTCCACCACTTCGG
>JBJTXF010000291.1:0-4427 GCA_046082145.1 Limnohabitans sp.
CTCACCGCACGTATAGAAAACACCGAGGAGAACGCCAAAAACGCAGAAATGCGCAGCATGGGCCACAACAGAGCGTAAAACCTGTCGAGCAAATTGAGCATTTCGATGTTCATGTGTCAGCCAAACAAGCCAGGTATGCGACCGTAAAGCACTTTGGTGTAATCCACCAGTGTGTTGATCATCCAACTGCCGAATACGGCCGCTGTCAGCCCTAAAGACAACAACTTGGGAATAAAACTCAGGGTTTGCTCGTTGATAGATGTCGCCGCCTGAAAAACACCGATGACCAGACCGACCAACAACGCCACCACCAGCATAGGTGCAGAAATGAGCATCGTCATCCACAGGGCTTGGCGCCCAATATCCACCACCATGGCTGTGTCCATCTGTCTACCTCACTTGAAAATAAAACTTGACGCCAGCGATCCCATGATCAGGGTCCAACCATCTACCAACACAAACAGCATCAATTTGAAAGGCAAAGAAATAATCATGGGAGAAAGCATCATCATGCCCATTGACATCAGCACGCTGGCCACGATCAAATCAATGACCACGAACGGTATGTAAATCATGAAACCAATCATGAAAGCGCTTTTGAGCTCTGAAGTCAAGAAAGCAGGTACCAAAGTGGTGAACGGCACTTCCGCAGCGCTGACTATTTCTTTGCGCTGCGCAATTTGCATGAACATGGCAATGTCGTCTTCGCGGGTTTGCAAAGTCATGAATTGCCTCACAGGTACCTCAGCCGTCGCCAAGGCTTTCTCAAAGGGCAAATTGCCGCTCATATAGGGTGCGACCGCGTTGGTATAAACATCGTCAAACACCGGCGTCATGATGAAAAAAGTCAAAAACAAGGCCAAACCGACCAGCACGGTATTGGGAGGAGTTTGACCCGTGCCCAAGGCTTGACGCAAGATGGACAACACGATGATGACCCGCACAAACGATGTCATCATTAGCAACAATGACGGTAGCAAAGTCAGTACCGTCATCAAACCCAACAGTTGCAAGGTCAAGCTGTATTGTTGGCCGCCCTTGCCAGAGTTCACTGTGACCATAGGCAAGCCCTGGGACAAGGCCAATTCAGGCAACCAAAGCATGCACATAGCAAGCAATGGCAGTAAGAAGTGCTTAATTCGCATCGTTGACACCTGGTTCTGTGGACGAAGAGGTATCTGCACGCCATGCATGCAGGGTTTGGATTTCAGAGTTGGTGACCGACAAAAGCAAACATTGCTGATCTACTTGAACCAACAGCAACTTGTGCCTGAGGCCCATGGGATAGGCCTCTAAAATTTGGATACGCCGTTGGTTGGCAGGGAGTAAAAAGCCCTTGTTGCGACGCGACAGCCACCACAAAGCCGCCGCCAACAGCAACAAGACGAATGTCATACTGAGAGAGTACTGAGCCCAGTCATGGTTTGGCATGGAGTGCATTATCTATCGTGAAAAGTAAAAATGAAATTAATTCGCAAAACCATCCCATCGCTTCTGTGTCTGCTCATTGTTTGGGGGATAAACCCGGCCTGGTCCTCTGACTGGGTGACTATTGGTATGTCCGATGCAACGGTATACGGCATCGACCGCGCTTCTGTGGAAAAGGAGGGTCATATCCGCCGGGTCTGGTCCATGCTGGACTACCGGCAACCGCAAAAAAACAGTTTGGGCAAGACCTATTTGTCCAGCCGCATGTTGATGGAAATTGATTGCCAGCAAAAATGGGGGCGCAGTCGCGCGCTGGCCATCTACAGCGGTGCACATTTAAGCGGTGAGATGCTCACCAGCGAGGGCGTGCTTGCCGATTGGCAAGCAGTGCCCCCCAACTCGCCCGTGTTCACCATCATGCGGCATGTTTGTGAAAACTGAATTTGCTGACAAAACCCGTCTGGTCACCTGGATCAGAGACCTGGCCAACGCGGGAGGTACGGGCGGATTGAACTGGCATGTGCATGCGGCGCGATCATTGCAACGCTGGTTGCCTACGCGCGAACACATCGCCTCATTTTTGTCTCCTATTCAGCCTGAACAAAAACACTTGTTGCTGATCGGATGCAGCGCAGGCTGGATGCTGCCCACCCCTTGGCTGACCCGATTTGAACAGATTGATGTGTATGACATTGACCCCTTGGTGCCTTTTTTGTTCGGTCTTCGACATGGCCGCGTACTCAAAACACAAGCGGTGCAATTGCACTACCACCGCAGAGATGCCATCGCAGGCTTACCAGCTTTGTTGAAACAACACCCGAATGCTTGCGTCTGGTTTGACAACGTGCTTGGCCAAGTGGGTGTGCGTTTGGGGGACGAGGAAATTGCCGAGCGACAACTCTCTCAATTGAAACATTTGCTTCAAGGACGCGCTTGGGGCAGTTTGCATGACATGTACTCGGGCGGTATCGACGCTGACATGGCATCGCCTGCAGTTGAATGCTGCAATTGGGTTCGCCTTGATGATGCGCCAGAAGAATCTTCAAAAGTACTGGCCAACCAACAATCGTTTTTGCACTCTGACGCCGCACAATGGTTACTGACACGTTTGAATGCCAAAGGAGTGTGGCACGACCATGCCACGCGCACTGTGTTCGCGCCTGGTACGCAAACCACGCTGATTCCTTGGGCGTTCAAGCCGCATTACTGGCACTGTTTGCAAGCAGGCTGGGTCACGCCTTAAGGTTGTAGAGAGTCAAACCCAAGTTGTCCATGTCTTTTTGGTCGCGTTGGCGCTCCCACTGCTGAACCACTTGCAAATCTTTTTCCTGCATGGTTTCCATTTTCATGCGCTGGTGTGTGGCTTGCAACAAAACCGCTTTGGCCTGCTCTAGTTCACGCAGTGCGACTTTTAAATCTGTGTCCACCCTGTCAACCAGCGACTGCAATTGCAATAAAAACTGACGACTGTTGGTTGCCTGTGCCATGGTTTGCAATTGTGATTGCGCCGCCAGTGCGCGCTGTTTGTAGTCTTCCAACAAATCGCTCATGCGCTGGCGGCTTTGTTGTAACTCCAACACCTTGTTGCGAGCGCGCGCGCTCGCTGTTTGCGCGACCTCTTCTTCGTCTTTGGCTTTTTTGGTCAATACGGACCAGCAGCTACGGGGCTTCATGGGTGAATCGCTCTCAAGTCGGGCTCAACAATGCACGCAATTGGTCGCGCGTGCTTTCATAATCTTGGCTGATGTGCATGTCTTGGCGCAAAAACGCGACGATACGCTCATGCAGTCGTATGGCTTCGTCCAACTCAGGGTTAGACCCGTGTTCATATGCGCCTACTTGAACCAAGTCGACGTTTTGCTGATAAATTGACCACAAACGGCGTAATTTATTGGCCGATTTCATGTCCTCATTGTTGAGCAAGGACTGCATCAATCGCGAAATAGAGCCCGTCAAATCAATCGCGGGGTAATGCGCAGAATCTGCCAATTTGCGCGACAACATCACTTGTCCGTCCAGTGATGAGCGTGCAATATCGACAATCGGGTCAGCGGCATCATCACCTTCAGCCAGCACCGTATAGATGGCAGTGATGGAACCGTGGCCGTGTCTGCCCACCCCGCCGCGCTCAATCAAATTGGGCAACAAACCAAACACAGATGGCGGATAACCTTTGGCGGTTGGCGGTTCACCGATTGCCAAACCGATTTCACGCTGTGCATGCGCCACGCGCGTCAAGCTATCGCACAGCATCAACACGTCCTTGCCTTGGTCACGAAAATATTCGGCGATCACATGTGTCAAGTGCGTGGCTTTGAGTCGCAATACCGGCGACACATTGGCAGGCGCTGCCACCACCACAGACTTGGCCAAGCCTTCTTCGCCCAAGGACTCCTTGATAAACGCTTGCACTTCCCGACCGCGCTCACCAATCAAACCAATCACCACCACATCGGCTTTGGTGAACCGCGTGAGCATACCCAGCAACACACTTTTGCCCACACCAGAGCCAGCGATCAAGCCCAAGCGTTGGCCACGACCGAGAGTCAATACACCATTGATGGCTTTGACACCGACATCCAAAATTTTATTGATCGGTCCGCGTTCCATCGGATTGATGGGACGGCCTAACAGGCTGAGCAATTCTTTGCACTCTGGCGGTGGTTTGCTATCCAAGGGTTGGCATCTGCCATCAAACACCCGACCCAGCAGTTCGGGGCCCAAGTTGACCAACGAAGAATTGCTGACCACACGTACCATGTCGCCGGGGCCCACGCCTGCTGGCTCGGTGAATGGCATCAGAAACAATATTTTGTCGTTGAATCCCACCACTTCAGCTTCGACACGGTGACCATGTCGACCGACCACTTCGCAACACGCGCCCAATGGCGCCATCACGCCGCGCGCTTCCAAGGTCATACCGACCAAGCGCACCAAGGTGCCACTTCGTTGCGGTTGCGGCGTGCGCAAATGGGGTAGAACAGCATCGATATCGGCGG
>JBJTXF010000292.1:0-21462 GCA_046082145.1 Limnohabitans sp.
GTGATCGACCTCTACCAAATCCATTGGCCTGAGCGCCATGTGCCGATGTTCGGCGGCGTGTACTACGAGCCCAAAAACGAAAAGTCCGCCACCTCCATCCATGACCAACTCGACACCCTGGCCCGATTGGTCAAACAAGGAAAAGTTCGTTACATCGGTTTATCGAATGAAACCCCTTACGGCGTGCACGAATTTGTGCGATTGGCAGAACAACACCATCTGCCGCGCATTGTCAGTGTGCAAAACGCTTACTGCTTGGTCAACCGTGTGCCCGAAAACGGTTTGGATGAAACCATGCACCGATTGAACGTGTCGCTGTTGGCTTATTCACCGCTGGCGTTTGGATTGTTGACAGGAAAATACGATGCATCAGGATTTTTGGGTGACAACGCTCCCAAAGAAGGCCGCATCACCAAGTACGAAAGTGTTCGCAAACAACGCTGGGCCAGGCCCGATGCGTTGGCCGCTGCCAAGCGTTACAACCAACTCGCCCGTGACAACGGCATGACCCCCACTGAAATGGCTTTGGCGTTTTGTTACACGCAATGGCGTGTGGCCAGCACCATCATCGGTGTGACTTCGGTCCAGCAATTGGATGAGGACTTGGATATCTGGGGCAAGCAGTTGTCAGCCGACGTGTTGGCTGCCATTGATGCGATTCGCTGGGAAATGCGCGATCCCGCGATCTGATGGCCATGTGGTTCACCATGGACATGCTGCATGTGCCGCTGGCGGCGCTCGGGGCTTACCTTATGGGCTCGCTCTCGTTTGCGGTGTTGGTCAGTCGTTTGATGGGTTTGGCTGATCCCCGTTCTTATGGCAGCCACAACCCCGGTGCGACCAATGTGCTTCGCTCGGGTAACAAAATCGCAGCCGCGTTGACTTTGCTATTGGATGGTGTCAAGGGCTGGCTGCCTGTGTGGGCGGTGTCGCAACATGGCGCTGTGTGGGGGCTGGGTGAGGGCACATTGGCCATGGTTGCACTGGCTGCATTTGCGGGACATGTCTGGCCGGTGTTTTTTCGATTCAAAGGGGGCAAGGGCGTTGCCACGGCGGCAGGCGTGCTGTTTGGCATCGAGCCGTTGTTGGGCTTGGCCACCCTGTGCACTTGGTTGATCGTGGCTTTTTTCACCCGCTATTCGTCGCTGGCGGCGTTGGCCTCTGCGGTGTTTGCCCCTGCTTATTATTTTTTGGGCCATCGGCTGGTTTGGTATGTCGACAACCGGGTCTTGTTGGCGGCAGTTGCCATGAGTGCTGTGTTGATATGGCGTCACCAATCGAACATGGCCAAATTGATGCGCGGTGAGGAAAGCCGTATTGGCAAGAAGTGACTGGATCAGTCTCTGAAATTGTCGAAGCTGAGTGGTAGGTCGGGCATTTCTTTGCGGATCAATGCCATGGCGGCTTGCAAGTCGTCGCGTTTGGCGCCGGTGACCCTGACCGATTCGCCCTGAATAGCGGCTTGAACTTTCATCTTGCTGTCTTTGATGATGCGCTGGATTCTTTTGGCGTCTTCGCTGGCAATGCCGTTGCGGACTTTGACCACTTGCTTGACCTTGTCACCGCCCATTTTTTGCACATCCCCTTTGTCCAGAAAACGGATGTCGACATTTCGTTTGGTCAGTTTGTTGCGCAAAATATCGTCGATTTGTGACAATTGAAAATCACTGTCACCGATCAAGGTGATTTCTTTGTCCTTGATTTCAATCGCCGCCGAAGTGCCTTTGAAATCAAAACGCGTAGCGATTTCTTTGGCCGTGTTGTCGACACCATTTTTGACTTCAACCACATCGGCTTCACACACAGTATCAAAAGAAGGCATGGCAAATCACACAGAGTTCAGGGTGCGACAATTCTGACATGATTATCGAGACACAGGTTCCCCTGCAACCCCACAACACCTTCGGTATCGCCGCCAAAGCCGAGCGTTTGCTGCGGCTTCGCAGCATGCAAGATGTAGAGGAATTACTGACTGACCCGATACGACTCGAACCGCATTTTGTATTGGGTGGTGGCAGCAACATTGTGATCACCGGTGATATCAAACGTTTGGTGATCAAAGTGGAGTTGCTGGGCAAGCAGTTGATCTCTCAAGACGACAAGGCCTGGATCGTTGAAGCAGCGGCAGGGGAGAACTGGCATGAATTGGTGGAGTGGACACTGCAACAAGGCTGGCCCGGTTTGGAAAATTTGGCCATGATCCCCGGTTCGGTCGGTGCTTCACCGGTGCAAAACATCGGTGCATATGGGGTGGAGCTGCAAGACCGGTTTGAGTCGCTCGATGCGGTCGATTTGCACACCGGTCAGTATTTCACTCTGGACGCTGCGCAATGTGGCTTTGGCTACAGAGATTCGGTGTTCAAGCATCAGGCGGCTGACAAACGCGATTTGGGTTTGCTTGGCCGCGCATTGATCACACGGGTGCGGTTTCGTTTGCCAAAAAAATGGAAACCCGATTTGGGGTATGCCGACTTGACCAAAAAACAGCAACAGCATGGCATTTCGAACCCCAATGCACAGCAAATATTCGATTGGGTTTGTGAAATTCGCCGGAGCAAATTGCCCAACCCTGAGGTGGTGGGCAATGCGGGCAGTTTTTTTAAAAACCCAACGGTCACGACTGAACAATGCGCTGACATCATTGCGCGCGAGCCTAAACTGGTGCACTATCACCTGAGCGATGGCAGTATCAAATTGGCAGCGGCTTGGTTGATTGATGCCTGTGGCTGGCGTGGCAAATCGGTGGGCAATGCTGCGGTCTATGACAAACAAGCTTTGGTGATCGTCAACAAAGGTGGACGCGACAGTCCTTGCACTGGCGCAGAGGTGGTGACGCTGGCCAAAGCGATTCAAACCAGTGTGTACGAACGATTTGGCATTCTTCTTGAACCTGAACCGGTGGTGGTGTGATGAAAACAATGACATATGGCGATCTGATCAAGCGTTCTTTTGCCTTGGTGGGGTGTATGTTGATGACATCAGCGATGTCGCAAACATTTCCCACCAAACCCATTCGCTTGCTGGTGCCTTTTGCGCCTGGAGGCAGTACCGACTTGGTGGCTCGCATCGTGGCAGAACCGTTGGGCAAGTTGCTGGGACAAACGGTGGTGGTCGAAAACAAAGCAGGCGGTGGCGGTGTTATTGGCGCGCTGGAGGTGGCCCGTGCGGCACCCGATGGCTACACGCTTGGTTTGACGACAGCTTCCAGCGCAGCCACCAACCCAGCGATCAACCCAAACATTGCATACAAGCCATTGACCGACTTCACGCCGATCATCAACATGGTGGCCACGCCCAATGTCTTGGCAGTTCATCCATCGTTTCCCGCCAAAGACATGGCGGGGTTTCTGAAAGAACTGCGCGCTAAACCTGGCAAATATGACTATGCCTCTTCGGGTACTGGTGGGGTGGGACATTTACAAATGGAGTTGTTCAAAAACTTGAGCAAGACCTTTGTCGTCCATATTCCCTATCCTGGTGCGGGGCCAGCGTTGCGAGACACCGTGGGTGGGCAAGTGCCGATCATTTTTGACAATCTGCCTTCTACCATGCCTCACCTAAAGGGCAAACGGTTGGTGGCAATAGCTGTAGCTTCGCCTGAACGAGTGCCCGAGTTGCCCAATGTGCCCACTTTCAAAGAGCTGGGCTTGGAACCGGTGAACCGTCCTGCGTTGTATGGCATTTGGGGTCCCAAAGCCATGCCTGAACCGTTGGTGGCCCAACTCCATGCAGCGGTGCGAAAAGTCTTGCAAGACCCTGCTGTTGTCAAGCGGATTGAAGCGACCGGCTCGCGCGTGGTGGACAACAGTCCCGCAGAATTTGCCGCGCAACTCAAAGCTGAATTCGAGGTTTATAAAAAGGTGGTGGATGCCCAAAAGCTTAAACTCGATTGACCCCACCCACCCATGGATCGACGCTTTCGTTGACAGTCTCTGGCTGGAGGATGGCTTGTCCAAACTCACGTTGGATGCATACCGGCGTGACTTGAACGCCTTATCCATTTGGTTATTGACCCAGAATGCTGACTTATCAAGCGCCACTGAAGTTGAATTGCAAGCATATTTCGCGCACCGCCATGACCAAACACGTGCCACTTCAGCCAATCGCCGCTTGACAGTGTTTCGGCGGTTTTACCGTTGGGCTTTGCGCGATAACCGTTTGCAGCAAGACCCCACATTGAAACTGTTGTCTGCCAAACAGCCTTTGCGTTTGCCCCACACCTTGAGTGAGGCACAAGTAGAAGCCTTGCTGAAGGCTCCAGACGTGCAAACCCCTTTGGGGTTACGCGACCGAGCCATGTTGGAGTTGTTGTACGCCAGTGGGTTGCGAGTCAGTGAATTGGTGGGTTTATCTATGTTGTCGTTGAATTTGCGAGAAGGTGTGTTGCGAGTCACGGGCAAAGGCGATAAAGAGCGGTTGGTGCCATTTGGTGAAGATGCCGAAGACTGGATTCAGCGCTATTTGACGCAATCACGATCGGAGTTGTTATCGGGGAAAAACAGCGCTTCGGTATTTGTAACCCACAGAGGAACGTCCATGAGCCGTGTGATGTTCTGGATGTTGATCAAGAAATACGCTGTGTTAGCAGACATCCATGTACCGCTTTCACCCCACACGTTACGACATGCGTTCGCCACGCATTTGCTCAACCATGGTGCCGATTTACGCGCAGTGCAAATGTTATTGGGGCATGCAGACATTTCCACCACCACCATTTACACCCATGTGGCCAGAGAACGCTTAAAGCAATTGCATGCGATGCATCATCCCAGGGGTTAAGTCAGTTGCTGCGTCAACAACCAATCAATCTCTTTCGGTGTGAATCCAGCTTGCAAACGCGCATCGAGGTTAAAGGGGGGCTTGAGGCGGGGAGCGGCATAGCGCTCGACCAGTAAGGGATAGTGCTGTAGTGGGTCCAGTTGCTGCTGTTCGCACAACCAGTGATACCAACGGTTACCAATCGCGACATGACCCACCTCATCACGCAATATCGTATCCAAAATCGGTTGCAATGCTTTTGCATGGCTGGAAATGCTATGCACCAACTTCGACTGTATGAGTGGCGTGGCATCCAAGCCCCTGGCTTCGAGTGTGCGCGGTACCAAGGCCATGCGCGCAATCACATCGTTCGCGGTTTTCTCACACATTTGCCATAAACCATCGTGCGCATCAAAGTCGCCGTACGCAAAGCCCATGTCGTTTAACAAAGCTTCAAGCATTGCAAAGTGAGTCGACTTTTCATAAGCAACCTGAAGCCAATTTTGGTAATAAACCTCGGGAAGTCCCTGGAACCGCCAGATGGCATCCAGCGCCAAATGAATGGCATTGAACTCAATGTGACAGATGGAATGCACCAAACCTGCCAAACCCTGTGCTGTGTGTACAGAGCGAGAAGGCACCCGCTGCGGCGGCTTCAACACCGGTTTGGCCGGTCGCCCTGGCAAAGGAACATCAGGCGTTTGTAAAACCTGTTGCGGATTGACCGTGCAGTCAGACCGTTTTTCCCAAAGAGACTGCACCCGTTGCACTTGCAAGCGCGGGTCGGATTCGCACAATGCGCTCAAGGCAGTGGTTCTTAATTCCATCCCTACAATTGTAGAAATACTTCACGGACATCTTATGGCCATCTATCAACTTGATAACCATTCCCCCGATATTCACCCCAGCGCTTGGGTGGCAGACAGCGCACAAGTCATGGGAGCGGTGAGTTTGCATGCCCATACCAGCGTTTGGTTCAACACGGTGATTCGTGGTGACACAGAGATCATCACGGTGGGAGAAGGCAGCAATATCCAAGATTTGTCAATGATTCACGCAGACAACCAGTTGCCGGTGGTGGTCGGCAAGCATGTCACTGTGGGGCACCAAGTGATGTTGCACGGTTGCACGATCGGCGATGAAAGTTTGATCGGTATTGCGGCGGTCGTGCTCAACGGCGCACGCATTGGTAAGCATTGTGTGGTTGGTGCGGGTTCCGTGGTCACCGAAGGCAAAGAATTTCCCGATGGTTGCTTGATCATGGGCACCCCCGCCAAGGTAGTGCGTGAACTCACCCCAGTACAAATCGAGGGCTTACGCCAAAGCGCCAAACATTACATGGGCAATGCGCTGCGTTTTAAAAATGGATTGAAAAAAATCGCATGAGTGAATTGCACAAATTCATCTTTGAGGGGATACCTGTGAGGGGTTTGCTGGTGCGACTGACTGACAGTTGGCAAGACATATTGCGCCGACGCGCTGACAACCGCGAGACCGGCACCTACCCAGAGCCGGTGCGTCACTTGTTGGGTGAAATGACGGCGGCTGCCGTGTTGATGCAAGCCAACATCAAGTTTGAGGGAGCGCTGGTGTTGCAATTGCATGGCGAAGGGCCATTGAAGTTGGCTGTGGTCGAGGTTCAGTCCGATTTGCGTTTGCGCTCGACCGCCAAAACCGTGGGCGAAGTCTTGCCAAACATGCGTTTTGAGGACATGGTCAACCAAAATAACTTGGGGCGTTGTGCCATCACACTGGACCCTGTGGGAAGACGACCTGGACAACAACCTTACCAAGGCGTGGTCGCTTTGTATGACGACTACAAACAACCGCTGAGGAAATTCAGTGATGTCTTGGCACACTACATGTTACAGAGCGAACAACTTGACACGATATTGGTGCTCGCTGCCAACGATCAGGTGGCGGCGGGTTTGTTGATTCAACGTTTGCCCAAAGGCGGAGTGGCCAATTTGTCCGGTATGCGCTCGATGGCGCAAGAAGACGACATGGGTCGCAACGAAGACTACAACCGAATTGCGGTCTTGGCCAACAGTTTGACTGCTGACGAGTTGCTGCAACTAGCTCCTGACAAGGTGTTACATCGTTTGTTTTGGCAGGAACAGGTGCGTTATTTCGCGCCCGATCCTTCGCAAGACTCCCCTCGATTTGTGTGCGGATGCCATCGCGACCGCGTCAGCGCCATGATCCGAAGTTTGGGCCGTGAAGAGGCTGAAAGCATCTTGGCAGAACGAGGGCTGATTGAAGTGGGCTGTGATTTTTGCGGTCAGCAGTACCGATACGATGCGGTGGATGCAGCTCAGTTGTTTGCCGGTGGCCAGCAGCCACCGCTTGCCTCAACTTCTGTCTTGCAATAAGCGCCCAAATAAGCGTTGTTCGCAACCTGGGTCTGCACAACATTCACACAGACCTTGCCACTTGCTGGTCACCTCGGGTCTGGAAAGTGCGTTATTTTGACCTTTCAACAAAGCAAAAACAACTTGCTGCAGTGCTTGACCATTGTCGGCGTGCAAGGTTTGGTAAGGGAGATTCATGGCATGCAATTGATCGCGCCAGTCCTCCTGCCCGATTGAGGCCAGGGCTAGGGCAGGTTTTTTCCACAAAAAAAATTGGGCTTGAGTTGGCATGTCTTGCAAGGCCAATGGAGAAGACGGGCACCGAAAATCAAACGATAAAGATTGGCTACGAAGGATGATTTGTAATTTGGTCACCAGCGATTGTCGTGCGTTGACGCTTTCACCGGCCAATACGACGGTAGGCAGTGCACTGCGGGGTATCACGGTGACGATTTGGCCAGTTGTACAAAAATTTCATTAGGTTTAACCATGCCAATTTCGAAGCGGGCTCGTTCTTCCACCATTTCCAAACCATCACGCAAGTCACGCAATTCGGCGCGAAGCCTGGCAATGTCTTGTTCGGAGCGTATATTTGCATCGAGTTGATGTTGGTATTGCTGACGCAAACGCCAAACGTCTGGAATACTGCCACGCCCAAACCACAGTTGCAGTTGTAATACCACCAGTAAAAACAACAGAATCAGTGGAACGGGACGACGCATGGGTACAGCTTGTTGAAGGGGGGGTCAACCGCGCAGTTGGTAAAACGCCGCGCGACCCGGATAGTTGGCGATGGTACCCAAATCTTCCTCAATACGCAAAAGTTGGTTGTATTTCGCCAACCGGTCTGAGCGACTGAGAGAGCCGGTTTTGATTTGCAAGGCGTTGGTGCCAACCGCAATATCGGCGATGGTCGTGTCTTCGGTTTCCCCGGAGCGGTGGCTGATCACCGAGGTATAGCCTGCGCGTTTAGCCATTTCGATCGCTGCAAAGGTCTCGGTCAAGGTACCGATTTGGTTGATCTTGATCAGAATGGAATTGGCCACGCCTTTGTCAATACCTTCTTGCAGAATGTGGGTGTTGGTGACAAACAGGTCGTCTCCCACAAGTTGGACTTTTTTACCCATGCGATCGGTGATGTGCTTCCATCCGTCCCAATCGCCCTCAGCCATGCCATCTTCAATGCTGATGATGGGGTATTTGTCTGCCCATGTCGACAACATGTCGGTCCATTGCGATGCATCCAGCACCAAACCTTCGCCTTTGAGATGGTATTTGCCATCGACATAAAACTCACTGGCTGCACAATCCAAGCCCAGCATGATTTGCTCACCAGCGGTGAAACCGGCTTTGTCAATCGCGTCCAAGATCATTTGAATCGCGGCTTCATGGCCGGGGACGTTCGGCGCGAACCCGCCTTCATCACCCACGGCAATACTCATGCCTTTGTCCGACATGATTTTTTTCAGTGCGTGAAATATTTCTGCGCCGTAACGAACAGCCTCGCGAAATGTGGGAGCACCGACGGGGATGATCATCAACTCTTGCAAGTCCAGGTTGTTGTTGGCGTGGGCACCACCGTTGATGACATTCATCATCGGTACAGGCAGTTGCATGCGTCCCATGCCACCGAAGTATCGGTACAACGGCAAGCCCGCCTCTTCAGCGGCGGCGCGCGCCACAGCCATGGACACGGCCAAAATGGCATTGGCACCCATGCGCGCTTTGTTGTCGGTACGGTCCAGGTCGATCAATGTTTGGTCCAGAAAAGCCTGCTCAGATGCATCCAGACCAATCACAGCTTGTGTGATGTCGTGGTTGATGTGTTCGACCGCGGTCAGCACCCCTTTGCCACCGTAGCGGTTCGGATCGCCGTCGCGCAGTTCTATCGCCTCTCTGCTGCCTGTGGAGGCGCCGGAGGGCACGGCGGCGCGACCCATGACACCGCTTTCCAGCAATACATCGCATTCGACCGTGGGGTTGCCCCGGCTATCCAGAATTTCACGACCGACGATATCAACTATGGCACTCATTTTCAACTTTCTTCAAGAAAAACACGCAGACCTCTGCAGTCTGCAACGAACAATGTGTCAGGCGGAAAAATGGTTTTCCAGAAAAGGGTGTTTTTTGGTCACGGTATCGAGTTCGACCAACGTCTCAAGCAGACTCTTCATCTTGCCTAAGGGAACTGCGTTTGGACCATCTGACCAGGCTTCGCTTGGAGCAGGGTGGGTTTCCATGAACAAGCCAGCCACACCGGCTGCCACTCCTGCACGTGCCAGTACTGGCACCATATCGCGCGCACCGCCGCTGCTCGTTCCTTGGCCACCTGGTTTTTGCACCGAGTGGGTCACATCGAACACCACAGGGGCGCCGGTTTTGCGCATCTCGGCCAGGCTGCCCATGTCGGCCACCAAGTTGTTGTAGCCGAAGCTGACACCGCGTTCGCAGGCTAAGAAATTGTCTTCGGGCAGACCTTTTTCACGGGCAGCTGTCCGGGCTTTATCGATCACGTTGACCATGTCCCAGGGTGCCGGGAACTGGCCTTTTTTAATGTTCACCGGTTTGCCCGATTGCGCAACCGCGCGGATGAAATCGGTTTGCCTGCACAAAAACGCCGGGGTTTGCAGCACATCGACCACGGCGGCAACAGCATTCACTTGAGATTCATCATGAACATCGGTCAGCACCGGCACTTTGATTTGGCGACGCACTTCATCCAAAATTTTCAAACCGGTGTCTATGCCCAAGCCGCGTTGGGTGCTGCCAGAAGAACGGTTAGCCTTGTCAAATGAGCCCTTATAGATGAGTGGAATGCCCAGACCAGTGCAAACCTCTTTCAAATGCCCGGCCACCTCTAAAGACATGTGCAAACCTTCGATAGAGCAGGTGCCGGCAATCAAAAAAAACCGATGCGCTAACCCGACCTCAAAGCCGCACAGTTTCATGCGACCACCTTAAGTTTTTTGCGTTCGGATTGATAGGCATGCGCGGCATTAATAAACGCATTGAACAGCGGATGGCCGTCCCACGGTGTGGATTTGAATTCGGGGTGAAATTGCACGCCCATGAACCAAGGATGAATATTTTGAGGAAGCTCAATGATTTCTGTCAAATGCTCTTGCTGCGTGAGAGCAGAGATAACCAAACCAGCTGTACGCAAACTGTCGAGATAGTTCACGTTGGCTTCGTAGCGGTGGCGGTGGCGCTCGGTCACGAAATCGCCATAGATGTCGTGCGCCAAAGTGCCTTTGGACACATTGGAGGTTTGAGCTCCCAACCGCATGGTACCGCCCAAATCAGAGTTGGCATCACGCTGCTTGATGCTGCCATCGGTGTCTTTCCATTCGGTGATCAAGGCAATGACAGGATGTGCACAGTGGGGGTCAAACTCGGTACTGTTGGCATTGGCCAAACCAGCCACATGGCGGGCGTATTCGATGGTGGCGATTTGCATGCCCAAACAAATGCCGAGGTAGGGCGCTTTGTGTTCACGCGCATAACGTGCCGCACAAATTTTTCCTTCGATGCCGCGTTTACCAAAGCCACCGGGAACCAAAATCGCGTCAAAACGTGACAACTGGCTGGTGTTGTCAGGTGTCAGCGTCTCGGAGTCAATGTATTCAATATGGACTCTGGCGTGGTTGCGAATACCTGCATGACGCAGCGCTTCATTCAAAGATTTGTAGCTGTCAGACAGGTCGACATATTTACCGACCATGGCGATGTTCAGTTCATATTGCGGATGCTCAACGGCGTGCACCAGATCGTCCCAGCGCTTGAGGCTGGCAGGAGGCGTGTTGAGTTTGAGCTTTTCGCAAATCAGCGCATCCAGCCCTTGTTCATGCAACATGCGCGGAACTTTGTAAATGGTGTCCACGTCCCACATGGAAATCACGCCCCATTCAGCTACATTCGAGAACAGCGAAATTTTCGCGCGTTCTTCTTGGGGAATAGGGCGGTCAGCGCGACACAAAAGCGCATCCGCTTGTATGCCGATTTCGCGCAGTTTTTGCGCGGTGTGTTGCGTGGGTTTGGTTTTGAGTTCACCGGCAGCAGCAATCCAAGGCACGTAACTCAGGTGCACAAAGGCAGTGTTATGCGGACCCATGCGCAAGCTCATTTGCCGTACTGCTTCTAAGAAAGGCAGGGATTCAATATCACCCACTGTGCCGCCGACTTCGACAATAGCGATATCTACCGCGTCATGTGTACCAAGACCAGCGCCGCGTTTGATGAAGTCTTGAATTTCGTTGGTGATATGGGGAATCACTTGCACTGTCGTGCCGAGATAATCGCCTCGACGCTCTTTTTCCAGCACGCTTTTGTAAATTTGACCGGTGGTGAAGTTGTTAGTGCGCCGCATTCGCGTAGTGATAAAGCGTTCGTAGTGACCCAAATCAAGGTCGGTTTCAGCGCCATCGTCGGTAACAAAAACCTCGCCATGTTCGAAAGGCGACATGGTGCCCGGATCGACGTTGATGTAGGGGTCTAGTTTGATAAGGGTGACTTTGAGGCCCCGCGATTCAAGGATCGCGGCAAGAGAGGCGGCGGCGATTCCCTTGCCCAGGGAAGACACCACACCGCCGGTGACGAACACAAATTTGGTCATGTCGGGTTGGGAGGGCCGGTCTCCCGATAGGTGGTTATGCAAAATTATAGGCGCTCTGCTACATTGCGCCCCATGAGTGAACTCGACAACAAACACATCGTGCTGGGACTGTCAGGTGGCATTGCCTGTTACAAAGCTGCTGAATTGTGTCGCTTGATGGTCAAGCAAGGCGCTTGCGTGCAAGTGGTGATGACCGAGGCGGCCGCACAGTTCATCACACCAGTGACCATGCAGGCTTTGAGTCAACGGCCTGTCTATGTGTCGCAATGGGATGCGCGTGAGCCCAATAACATGGCGCACATCAACCTCAGCAGAGACGCTGATGCCATGTTGATCGCGCCTGCCAGTGCCGATTTCATGGCCAAACTTTTGCACGGCAGAGCCGATGATTTGCTCAGTCTGATATGTTTGGCCAGGCCCATAGACAACGTGCCGTTGTTATTGGCACCTGCCATGAACCGAGAGATGTGGGCGCACCCTGCCACGCAGCGCAACATGGCGCAATTACGCGCCGACGGTGCCCATGTTTTGGGTGTCGGGCAAGGTCAACAAGCGTGCGGTGAAACCGGTGACGGACGCATGATCGAACCCGATGAATTGATGCAAGAAGTGGTGAGTCTTTTTCAGCCCAAAGTCATGCAAGGAAAGCGTGTGCTGGTGTCCGCAGGGCCCACCTTCGAAGCCATCGATCCTGTCAGAGGCATCACCAACCGCTCCAGTGGCAAGATGGGATTTGCGCTGGCGCATGCTGCGCATCAGGCGGGGGCGAACGTGACGCTGGTGGCAGGCCCGGTTGCTTTGGCCACTCCGTATGGAACAAAGCGAATCGATGTGCGTTCTGCCTTGGAAATGCATGCTGCGGTGATGTCGCAGTTGGATCAGTCGGATGTGTTCATAGCCACGGCCGCGGTCGCTGACTGGCGACCTGCAAATGTCGCATTGGAAAAAATCAAAAAAGATGCAGCTGGACGTATGCCAGAAATGACTTGGACAGAAAATCCAGATATCTTGGGGCTGTCTGCTCAGACTGCAAGGGCGCGCCGTGGTGAATTGTTTTGCGTGGGTTTTGCCGCTGAAAGCCATGATTTGAAAACCCATGCTCTAGCCAAGCGCTTGCGCAAACAAGTGCCATTGTTGGTGGGCAATATCGGTGCAGATACTTTTGGCGCAGATGACAATGCGCTGCTGCTGGTGGACGAATTCGGCGTGAGTGAATGGCCCAAAGCCTCCAAATTGGTATTGGCGCGCCGACTCATCGCCGAGATTGCGACACGCTTACCAGCTTTCAGGAAACCCGCATGAAAATAGATGTCAAAATTTTGGATGCGCGCTTGCGCGATGCGCTGCCTGCTTATGCCACCGCTGGCAGCGCCGGTTTGGATTTGCGCGCTTGTTTAGACGCACCGCTGACGCTGGCCCCCAATGCCTGGCAACTCGTGCCCACAGGCATGGCTATGCATTTGAAAGACCCGGCATACGCCGCGTTGATATTGCCACGCTCAGGCCTCGGACACAAACACGGCATCGTGCTGGGCAATTTGGTGGGCTTGATCGACAGCGACTACCAAGGCCAATTGATGGTGAGTGCCTGGAACCGCAGCGACACCGCATTTACCATCGAGCCGATGGAGCGTATCGCGCAATTGGTGATCGTGCCGGTGATACAAGCCCAATTTCAAGTGGTTAATGCATTCACCCAGGCCAGCGAACGCGGCACTGGTGGTTACGGATCGACTGGAACGCGTTGATCAGTGCAGCAAATCATTGCCTGAGGAGGGCGGCAAGCTAAAAAAACCAAAGCCACAGGTGCCGTGTTTCTTCTCTTCGCTGGTGGCATGTCTCACACCAGTCACCGTCACCGATATGCGCAATGCCATGCCTGAGAGTGGGTGGTTGCCATCAATCACCACATGCTCAGGGTAAATATCGGTGATGGTGTAGAACACATCCTTGGGTGCGTCTAGACTGCAACCTTTGGGTAAGGCATGCCCTTCAATCGTCATGCCTTCTTCTATTTCCGAAGGAAACAAGGCGCGGGGTTCCAAGAACACCAACTGTTCATCGAATTCGCCAAATGCTTCTTCGGGCTCTAAGTGAATATCAATTTGGTCGCCCACCGCATGGTCTTGCAGGGCTTGCTGGATTTTGTCCAGCAAATCGTGGCCACCCAAGTAAAACTCTACGGGATCATCGAGTTCATCAAGTAATTCGCCTTGGGCATCTTTGAGTACCCAAGTCAGGGCAACAACGCAGTCTGGGGTGATATTCATGCGGCAGAATTGTCGCAGTTTGGAGATGTGAATGAAAAAATCCGATTTGCCCGACCTGCTCGCAGGCATCAGCCCGCAGGTTTTCATGCGGGACTATTGGCAAAAAAAACCCTTGCTGATTCGCCAAACCATTCCAAAGATGCACCCGCTGATGACGCGCCAAGCCTTGTTTACGTTGGCTGCTCAGCCAGAGGTGGAGTCACGTTTGGTCGTTGGCGATGGCATAAATCAGCCTTGGCAACTGCGAACCGGACCTTTCAAGCGCAGTCAATTGCCTCCTATCAAGCAACCGAATTGGACCTTGTTGGTACAAGGAGCAGATCTTCACAACGATGCATTGGCGCATTTGAGAGAGGGTTTTCGATTCATTGCTGATGCCCGTCTAGATGATGTGATGATCAGCTATGCCAGCGATGGCGGTGGTGTGGGGCCGCATTTTGATCGCTATGACGTGTTTTTGTTACAGGCGCACGGCCAACGGCGCTGGCGTATTGGCGCGCAAAAAAACCTGCAATTGCGCAATGACGTGCCGTTGAAAATTCTTCAGCGGTTCAAGCCCACGCAGACTTTCTTGCTTGAACCGGGAGATATGCTGTATTTGCCGCCGCACTATGCCCACGAGGGCGTGGCTGTGGGTGAATGCATGACGTATTCCATTGGATTCAAAGCTGAGACCCACCAGGCACTGGGCGCAGTTCTCATGAGCCGTTTGGCAGACTTTGAGCCATCGGGTCGTGCAATCGCTTACAGCGACCCACAGCAATTGCCTACTCGCCAACCCGCTCGCATACCTGCCGCGCTGCAAGCCTTTGCAAGAAACTGCATTGCGCAAATAATCAAACAAAATGCCAGTATTCACTGTGCGTTGGGCGAGTGGTTGAGCGAGCCAAAACCACAGGTTTGGTTTGACAGTCGAGCGCGCCCGCGTCGGTTGTCGGGCGTTTGTTTGGACCGAAAAACCCAAATGTTGTATGACCAAGATTTTGTATTTGTCAACGGAGAAAGCTGGCGCTGCAGAGGTCAGGATGCTCGCATACTGCATAAATTGGCAGATCGTCGTCGACTGGAAAAAGCAGAATTGCAATTTGCCTCTCCACAGGTTCGGGAATTGTTGCTGGATTGGTTAGCCGTTGGTTGGCTGAATTCCCTTCCGGTGAAAAAGGTCAAATAACGGGTGTATCGGGAAATCACCTATAATATCCGGCTGAGTTGAAGGATATTGAGTCCGACGGCTCGGTCACATGTTTGAATTCATTCTGGCATTTGGCATCCCTTGAAACGTTTTTGTCTCTACTAAAGGAATACCCCCATGAAAAAATCACTCCTCTTGGCAACGTTGTTGGCCGCTGCTTTGGTCGCTTGTGGCAAAAAAGAAGCCCCAGCACCTGCTGCTGAAGCCCCTGCTGCTGCTCCTGCTGCTGCTCCTGCTGCTGCACCTGCTGAAGCTCCTGCTGCCGCTCCTGCTGCTCCTGCTGAAGAGAAGAAGTAATTTTTTCTGCTTCCAAAAAACGCCACCTTCGGGTGGCTTTTTTTTGCCCTATGCTTATTTTAAATCCGGTCCAATGCTCCTCCAACGTTGCAGCTGTTATGACACCGTGTGCCAAGGCGTTCCTTCGATGGGATCAGCCACAGGAATGTCAGCAGTAGCGCCACCTATGGCTTTTGCCAACAAGTTTTGTGCCAACACGGGCCGGTTATTGCGCTCGCTCAAATGCGCGGCGACGATCAAATTAAGCCTCGGATGAGACAAGGCTTGGGCCAGTTCGGCTGATTCGACGTTGGACAAATGCCCTTGCGGACCTGCTATGCGATTTTTTAAAAACAAAGGGTAGGTGGATTTGGCTAGCAACTCTGGGTCATGGTTGCACTCTAGCAGCAAGGCGTTGCAACCTTGCAAAGCCTGCACCACATGGGGGCTGCCATGGCCGAGATCGGTCACGATGCCCAAATGCTGCGAACCATCCGTACACCGCAGTTGCAAGGGTTCACGGGCATCGTGTGGTACTGTGAACGGGGTGACCTGCAGGCAACCGATTTCAAAAATCTGACCGTCAAAAGCCGCTTGGCATTGCTTTGGGGACAAACCCCAGTTCAAAAATTGACTTGCCAAGGCGGTGCCTCGGCTCATCCAGACAGGTTTGCCAGTTCGCAAGGCGAATGATTTGGCATGCCCAATATGGTCGGCATGTTCGTGGGTGATGAATACTGCATCGATGTCTTCGATCGACAAACCCGCGATCAATAGCCGACGTGTTACTTCTCGCACACTCAAACCACAGTCAACCAACAGTCTCGATACCTGTAAGCCGCATGTAGCTTCTATCAGGGTGGCGTTGCCTGTGCTGCCACTGCCGAGGTTCTTGAATCTAAGCACAAAAATTATTGCAATTCGTTGACCAGTAGTTGGGCAATTTTTTTGGCGGTTTCAGAGCCATCGGGGGTGCCTGAAGAATTCAAAATCAGGATGGTCGATTGCTGTTCTTGGGTGCTTTCAATTTTGATGCGAAATTGCAGCGGCTCCTTGACCGGTGTTGCTTTGCTAAAGATACGGCTGAAAAAACCAGGCTCACCGTCTGCATTGACCTCAATATAACGAACGAAATAAACACCAATTTTGCGGTCTCGGTCTTCCACAGTAAACCCGTTGCGGTCCAAGGTCACGCCTACGCGCCGCCAAGTGATATCAAAGCCTTGGTTGAAAGACACAGCAGCTGCCCCATCGATACTGATCAAACTGCTGGCGCTGGTTTTGCTAGGTGCATTCACTTCTGCCGCTTTGTCGTTGCTTGCCAAAGTTGGGTCTAACTGAATCATCAAGCGACGAAGAAACTCTTTTTCAAGCTCAGGATCGCTGGGTCGGGGTTGCCATACCGTTTTGCGAGCCAGACTGTCTGAGTAAACTTCAATCAATCCACGATGAGAAATATAAATCTCGGTTTTGTTATCTGGTGTGCGCTCTAGGCTGATACGAAACTTGTCACGTTCCCCTGTAGAGTAGAGCGAGTCAAGCACCTTGCCGATGCTGCGGCGAATGAAATCTTGGGGCAGTTTTGCGCGGTTTTCAGCCCAATCGGTTTCCATCAAACCCAATTTTTGTTCTTCACGTGCAAGCGTGAAGCCCGCTTCGGTCCAAAAGGATTTGATTTGAGGCCAAAGGACTTCCGCAGACCTGTCCACTTCCAACCATATCTGACCGCCACTTTTTTTTATTTGCAAATCAGCAATTCGCAGCGGGCTGGTGGTTTCTGGTTCGGTAACAGTGGCGTCATCGTTGAGAGTTTTCGCACTGATACTGCCGCTTGGCAATTCGTATCGTTTGCTGCGAGAAATTTTGGTCAGATCGGGTGGGACCTCCAAGGGTGCAGCATCTTTGGCATCGTTCTCGGACTTGTAATTGACCTTATCCGTTTGCAGCACCGAGCTGCATGCGCCCAATAAAACCAACAAGGCGAACAGACTGCTTGACCGTAGAAAAGAAATCGCAAAAGGCAACATGTAAACAGTCCTTAGAGGAAAATTCAAATCAAGCCGCAAGCACGCATAGCAGCTTCAAGCGCGGGTTGGTGCGTGGCGGACAAAGGGGTCATGGGCAAACGCATGGTGCTACCGCACAAACCCATGCGTGCTGCTGCCCATTTCACGGGAATGGGATTAGCTTCTGTGAACAGGTATTTGTGAAGGCTCAACAAAGCATTTTGAATGGCCATCGCTTCATGAGCTTTGCCAGCGATAGCCGCCATACACAAATCGTGCATGTGTCGGGGTGCGACATTGGCAGTCACACTGATATTGCCTTGTCCGCCGCATAGCATCAAAGCGACTGCAGTTCCATCATCTCCAGAATAAACAGAGAAGTTCTCAGGCGCTTCATGAATCAGCCATTGAGCGCGCTCCAAGTTGCCGGTCGCCTCTTTGATGCCGATGATGCCATCAATCTGTGACAGTCGCATGACGGTGTCATGTTGAAGATCTGCCACAGTACGGCCGGGGACGTTGTAGAGCACCATAGGCAAATCCACCGATTCGGCAATGGCACGAAAGTGTTGGTATTGGCCGTCTTGGGTGGGTTTGTTGTAGTAGGGCACCACTTGCAGTTGACAATCGGCACCGACTTGGTGGGCAAAACGGGCCAATTCGATGGCTTCAGCGGTGGAGTTGGCGCCGCAACCGGCCATGATGGGTACTCGCCCCGCAGATTGTTCAACCGACACGCGAATGATTTCGCAATGTTCTTCCACCGTGACAGTGGGAGATTCACCCGTGGTACCCACCACACCGATGCAGTCCGTGCCTTGGCTGATATGCCAATCGATCAGTTTTCTGAGGTGTGGGTAATCGATGCTGCCGTCTTCTAGCATCGGAGTGACCAAGGCCACGATACTTCCTGTGATGGGTGCCATGGTTTTCAGTGTGTTCGTGACAAAAAAAGAGATTCTAGCTTTACGTGTGTTGGTACCCTGAATTCACGGTGTATTCAGTGATCAAGCAAATAACGTTGTAAATGCTTTTTTTTCACTGGTTCCCTCACAGCGACAATGCGCTGCAAAAAACGTTCAGGGTGCTGGACAAAACCATCTTCATAAGCAATCACACGCAAACCTTGGCAAAGGCTCAGCAATTCGCCCGGTTTGAGCAGAAAGTCCGGGTTCGATGGCTTGCCGACCGTGGCGTTGCCTTCGGCAAATGTTTCATAAATCAGTACGCCGGAATCAGCCACTGCGCTGAGCAAATCCGGCCATAGTGATCGCCACAAATAGTTTGTGACCACTACGCCTTGAAAAGTTTGGTTTGCCAAAGGCCAGGCTTGGTTTTCCACATCGGCTTGCATCACGTCGCCAAAAGCCCGGGCAGACAACAATGCTTGCTCGTCGCGGTCAACGCCCAAGCAAGCAAAACCTTGTTGCTTCAACCATTGCATATGCCTGCCGTGGCCACACGCCAAGTCCAAGACTTTGCCGTTACTGGGTATCAGGTGAGACCAACGCATGACCCAAGAGGAAGCTTGGGTGATGGCATGTGGATGTAGAGTCATGTGCGAGGCCGGAAATCCGCCTTAACAGCCGCCAGCGCCATGCGGTCCACCAGACCGGGGACCATGAGTTTGAGCCATCTGCCGACCTTGCCTTTGGCGGTCATGACCACCTCGCGTCGCCGCCTGACCATGGCGTAAATGATGAGCCGTGCACATTCTTGGGTGGACATCGCTTGTTCTTCATACAAGCCACTGACACCTGCTGTTTCGCCTTGTGCATTCCATCCATGGTTGCGTATATTCGTGCTGACAACGCCGGGGTAGGCCAATGTCACGCTGACACCGCTGTCTTTGAGTTCGGTGCGCAGTGCTTCAAAAAACCCAGTCATGGCGAATTTGCTGGCGCTGTAAGCGGTGCGACCGGGCACGCCCACCAGACCGGCCAGCGAAGAAACCGCAACGATGCGACCGTGGCTTTGTTTCAAATGCGCCAAAGCAGCATGAGTACAGTAAACGCTGCCCCACAGGTTCACACGCATGAGTTGTTCATACCAACCCAATTTGTCCGAGGGAACGTCTTCTAAAAGGGCATGTGCAGAAATGCCTGCGTTATTGATGAGGATGTCTATGCCACCGCACTCGCGTACGGTGGTGTCCACCAAGTGATTGCATTGGCTTGCCTCGGTGACGTCGGTTGGCAAGATCAGCGTGCGCGCACCGAGCGCTTTGCATTCCGCCGCGACGGATTGCAGTTTGTTGGCATTGCGGGCCGCCAGCACCAACATGGCTTGTAGCCCGTGGCGCCTGGCCAATTGCCTGGCAATTTCGGCGCCGATACCGTCAGACGCACCGGTGATGATGATGTTCGGCATGTCAGAAACACCCCCAAAACAAATCAGACAAGGTGACAACGAATTCAGGCTGCTGATAAAGCAGGAATACCGCTGTCAATGCTGCTGTGGCGACTGATGCCACCAAGCCCTGAACCGTCAGAAGTGTTTGCCATTTCATCATGCAACTACCGTGTGGCGCAAGATGGGTTGTTCACGGACCGGCAAATTGATCAATGCCGCAAATACGCTCAAAGCGATGCACCCGTACCACACCAAGTCATAGCTCCCAGTGCGGTCGTACACCCAGCCGCCAAGCCAGACGCCAAGGTAGCTGCCGAATTGGTGGCTCATGAACACAAAGCCGCTGAGCATGGACAAATGTGAAATACCAAAAATCTGCGCAATCACTGCGTTGGTGACGGGCACGGTCGACAGCCATAACAAACCCATGGCTGCTGCAAACACATAGACCGAAACAGGTGTGATGGGCATGCTGATGAACAAACTGATGAACACACCACGGGCGACATAAATAGCGGTAAGGATCAAATTTTTGGGCAGACGCTGTCCCAAACTGCCGGCCGCGTAGGTGCCAAATATGTTGAACAAACCGATCAGGGCCAGCGCGGTGCCAGCCACTTGCGGGTCAAGCCCCTGGTCTCTTAAAAAGCTCGGCATGTGTACGCCGATGAACACCACTTGAAAACCGCACACAAAATAGCCCGCCATCAGCAATTGAAAACTGCGGTAACCAAAGGCTTCGCGCAAGGCTTGCAAAATGCTTTGTTGTCTGACAGGCGCTTTTCCGTCAGCAAATGCGGGTTCTCGCAAACCCAGCAGCAACGGCATGACCACTAGGAATGCAATAGCCAAAACCACCAAGGCTTGGTGCCAGCCAAGGTGTTGAATCAAGTAGGACGAACTCGGTACAAATAAGAATTGACCGAAGGAACCCGCAGACGACACCACGCCCATGGCCCACGACCTTTTTTCAACAGGAATATTGCGCCCGATGATGCCAAACACAATGGCAAATGTGGTTCCTGCCTGCGCCGCCCCGACCATCACACCAGAGGTGAGCGCCAACCAAGCAGGTGAAGTGGCATGGGCCATGCCCCATAAACCGGCCGCATACAACAGGGCGCTGACCACCATGACGCGAAAGGCACCGAAGCGGTCAGCCAACATGCCTGAAAAAATGCCAAACAAACCCCAGCAAATGTTTTGAATTCCGATGGCAGTCGCGAAATCTTCGCGCCCCCAGCCCATCTCTTGCGTCATGGGTTGCAGCCACAAACCGAAACCATGGCGAATGCCCATGGCCAGTGAAACGATGACAGCACCGCAAATCAGCACCTGCCAAAGAGGGAGAGTTTTCTGTGATGTGTTCATCCGAACAAATGTAACGATTTTGAAAACCAAAGGCATTTTCGACTGTTTGGCAAATACCCACTGTGCATTTATCCAGTGAAGGTTCGCCGCTCTGTCTACAATCGCGGCCAATGGCAAGCAAACAATCCGAATACTCCGAAGGGTCGATACGCGTTCTCAAAGGACTCGAGCCGGTCAAGCAGCGGCCCGGCATGTACACCCGCACCGACAACCCGTTGCACATCATCCAAGAGGTGATCGACAACGCAGCAGACGAGGCCCTGGCCGGTTTTGG
>JBJTXF010000293.1:0-4920 GCA_046082145.1 Limnohabitans sp.
CAAGTCTTGGCACTGCGAACTTTTGCGAGGTCTGCAATCCAAACTGTCAGCGCCCATGAACCGGGGTCGATTGGCATTGACTTTTGAAGTGATTTATGGCCACGCGTTCAAAGCCACAGCCGTTACCAAGCATGGAGCATCGTCCGTGGTCAGCTTGGGAGACATGAAAAAAATGTTGACTGCTAGCCGAAAAACCCTTTGAGAGTGGTGCCTCGCTATCCCCTACGGTAAAAGGCCTTTTGGATTCAGCGGCCAGCAAGCTCGGTGTCAGCCGAGCGCCAGGCTTCCATTGATACAATGATTCAGTCCGATGAATGAATTTTCTCAGCTGAATTCTTAAACACATGATGAACCACATTCTTAATAAATTCGAAAGAGCAATACTCACACTGGCTGTATTCGGTGCTAACACTGCATGGGCTGTCAACGATTTGCCAGGTGGGCCAGCTGTCAGGCAACTCAATCTTCACCCCCCTGTCACCAAAATTGCTGAGGAGCAGGTCTGGTTGCATTGGTTCATGCTAATCATTTGTACTGTGATTTTTGTGGCTGTGTTTGGTGTCATGTTTTATTCCATCTGGAAACACCGCAAGTCTGTAGGTCATAAGTCTGCAAATTTCCATGAGTCAGTCAAAGTAGAAATTGCTTGGACAGTTGTTCCGTTTGTCATTGTGATTTTGATGGCATTGCCCGCCACCAAAGCTGTGGTCGCCAGCAAAGACACTTCCAATGCCGAGTTGACCATCAAAGTCACTGGCTACCAGTGGAAATGGGGGTATGACTATCTCAAAGGCGAAGGCGAAGGTATTGGTTTTATTTCCACACTAGACAATGCGCAACGTGAAATGTCTAACTCAGGTAAACCCCTGCCAACCGACGATTACTTGCTCAAAGTTGACAACCCGTTGGTGGTTCCTGTGGGCAAAAAAATCCGCATCATCACCACATCCAACGACGTGATTCATTCTTTTTCGGTGAATTCCTTCGGCATCAAGCAAGATGCCATCCCTGGGTTTGTGCGCGATACATGGTTCCGTGCAGAAAAAACGGGTGACTTTCGAGGGCAGTGCCAAGAACTGTGCGGTAAAGAACACGCATACATGCCGATTCATGTCAAAGTGGTAACCGCAGAGGAATACACCGCATGGGTGGCTGCCGAAAATAAAAAAATGGCAGCCAAGCTGGACGATCCCAACAAAGTTTGGACCCTGTCAGAACTCACACAAAAAGGCGAGAAGGTGTACGCTGCCCATTGCGTTTCTTGCCACCAAGCGACAGGCAAAGGTTTAGGGCCGATTAAAGCGCTTGACGGTGCGCCGGTGGTGTTGGATGTTGATGCCAGTAAACAGATCAATGTATTGCTAAACGGTCAAAACAACGCCATGCCCGCTTGGAAACAGCTCAGTGACACAGAACTTGCTGCTGTGATCAGTTTCACCAAAAACAGTTGGACCAACAAAACCGGTCAATTGGTGCAGCCTGCCGATGTGCGTGCAACCCGTCAATAAATCACCCTGAAATCTAAGGAATCTCTATGAGCGCAGTTCTTGATCCCCACGGCCACGGTGCAGCAGAACACGGGCATGACCACCATCATGGAGCCCCGCACGGTTGGAAACGTTGGGTTTATGCCACCAACCATAAAGACATTGGCACTTTGTATTTGCTGTTTGCGTTCACCATGTTGATTATTGGCGGCGTGCTGGCCTTGCTTATTCGTGCAGAGTTATTTCAGCCCGGTCTGCAATTTGTCAATCCTGAATTGTTCAACCAATTCACCACCATGCACGGATTGATCATGGTTTTCGGTGCCATCATGCCTGCGTTTGTCGGCTTCGCAAACTGGATGATTCCTTTGCAAATCGGTGCTGCTGACATGGCGTTTGCGCGCATGAACAATTTAAGTTTTTGGCTGTTGATTCCTGCCGCTCTGATGCTGGCTGGCTCGTTCTTCATGCCAGGAGGTGCGCCCGCTGCGGGTTGGACCATTTATGCACCTTTGACCTTGCAAATGGGTCCTTCTATGGACGCTGCAATTTTTGCGTTGCACTTGTTGGGTGCCAGCTCTATTATGGGATCAATCAACATCATCGTCACCATTTTGAACATGCGCGCTCCCGGCATGACGCTCATGAAGATGCCCATGTTCGTATGGACTTGGTTGATTACCGCTTATCTGCTGATTGCCGTGATGCCTGTGTTGGCTGGCGCGATAACCATGACTTTGACAGACCGTCACTTTGGCACCACCTTCTTCAACCCCGCTGGCGGCGGTGACCCTGTTATGTACCAGCATATTTTCTGGTTCTTTGGTCATCCCGAGGTCTACATCATGATTCTTCCGGCGTTTGGCATGATCAGCCAAATTGTGCCTGCTTTTTCACGCAAGAAACTCTTTGGTTATGCCTCCATGGTTTACGCCACTTCCTCCATTGCTATCTTGTCGTTCATCGTTTGGGCACATCACATGTATACGACCGGCATGCCCGTGACTGGCCAATTGTTCTTCATGTACGCCACTATGTTGATTTCTGTGCCAACAGGCGTCAAGGTATTTAACTGGATAGCCACCATGTGGAAGGGTTCGATGACCTTTGAAACCCCCATGTTGTTTGCCGTTGGCTTTATCTTTGTGTTCACCATGGGTGGATTCACAGGATTGATTTTGTCTATGGCTCCGATCGACTTGCAATTGCAAGATGGTTATTACGTGGTTGCCCACTTCCACTATGTACTGGTGGCGGGGTCTTTGTTTGCAATGTTCGCTGGGTATTACTACTGGGCTCCCAAATGGACGGGTATCATGTACAACGAAACTTTGGGCAAAATCCATTTCTGGTGGACCTTGATTTCTTTCAACGTGACCTTTTTCCCCATGCACTTCTTGGGCTTGGCTGGTATGCCTCGTCGCTACGCAGACTATCCGATGCAGTTCGCTGATTTCAACGCATTGGCATCGGTCGGGGCATTCGCCTTTGGTATTGCTCAAGTGTTTTTCTTCTTTTTCATTGTGTTGCCTACCATGCGCGGTAAGGGCGAGCCTGCCCCGCAGCGCCCTTGGGAAGCCGCTGAAGGTTTGGAGTGGGAGGTTCCCTCTCCTGCACCTTTTCACACCTTTGAAACACCCCCCAAACTCAACAAGGATGCCAATCGTATTCTTGCCTGATTGATGACTATGACAACGCCTGAACAAAGAAAAAATAACCTGCGATTGGGGTTGGTATTGGCCTCAACCGCATTGGTTTTCTTTTTAGGTCTTCTTGTGAAAATTCTTTTTTTCCTTCCCACATGAAATTGAGCTTAGGCCTACAAACTGACAATCAGCAGATGCTACGCAAATTGGTTGTGGTGGCCGTGCTTATGTTTGGTTTTGGCTATGCTTTGGTGCCGATATACCAAGCCATCTGTGAACTAACCGGCATCAATATTTTGGCGTTAGGCGAAAAAGAACTGCCTGGATCCGGAAATGCCCGTCTTGAAAATCCGGACAACACTCAAATAGATACCAGCAGAACCATCACGGTTGAGTTTGATGCAAATGCACGCGGACCTTGGCATTTCAAACCTATGCAAAATTCAGTGCAAATTCACCCGGGCGAATTAACCACCGTGATGTACGAGTTTCAAAATGTGCAAAACCGTACCATGTCTGCACAGGCCATACCCAGTTATGCGCCCCGGGAGGCGGCTGCTCATTTCAATAAAGTCGAATGTTTTTGCTTTAACCAATACACATTGGCCCCCGGTGAAAAGAAGCAATGGCCTGTTGCCTTTGTGGTAGACCCAAAATTGGCCAAAGGGGTGACAACCATTACCTTGTCATACACATTTTTTGAGGTGGGAAGCAAAACCCCCCCTGCTCCTGAAAGCACTGTGTCTAGCCTTCTGTCCAAGGAAAGCGGTGTATGAGTATTGACACTGTCGAAGTGGTTGCTCCGGTTGCAGTCAAACGCCCATTTTGGCGTTCCCTACTGGCTGTGGCATGGTCTTTCATTGGTATCAGAAAGAACAGTGAATTTCAAGAAGATTTGGCGCATGTCACACCACTGCATGTTCTAGGTGTAGGTTTGTTGGCAGGTGTATTGTTTGTGATTGGATTGATTCTTTTGGTCAATCTGGTTGTTGCGAAATAAAGGAGCTGAGATGAGTAGCACAACACATGGCGAAACGCCTTATTACTTTGTACCTGAACCCTCGCGCCATCCTGCGATGGCAGCTTTTGGTTTGTTCTTTGTCATTTTGGGCGCTAGTCAATGGGTTAACGATGTCAGTTGGGGTAAATATTCTTTGTACGCGGGCTTAGCCATCTGGTTATTTGTGTTGTTTCAGTGGTTCAGTGAAGCTGTTCAAGAAAGCGAATCGGGTCAATACGGTCGCAAGATCGATTTGTCGTTCCGTTGGAGCATGAGTTGGTTCATTTTTTCTGAGGTGATGTTTTTTGGTGCATTCTTTTCTGCATTATGGTGGGCGCGTGTGCACTCTGTACCGATGCTGGGCAGCAGCGAAAATGCATTGTTGTGGCCAGGTTTCAAGGCAGTTTGGCCAAGTGTGATGGCTGGTGTCACAGCTTCTCCTGCGGGCATCGTTGAGCCTTTCCAAACCATGACGCCGTTTTGGTTGCCCACCATCAACACTGCCTTGCTATTGACATCAGGCGTGACGCTGACTATTGCTCACCATGCACTGCTGCAAGACCAGCGTGCTAAAACTATCCAATTCATGTGGCTAACTGTGTTATTGGGCTTGGTGTTTTTGGGAGTGCAAGGTTACGAATATTTCCATGCTTACAAAGACCTTAATCTGAAGTTAAATTCAGGTGTATACGGCTCTACGTTTTTCATGTTGACTGGTTTTCATGGTTTTCATGTGTTTGTGGGTATGCTGATGTTGCTATTCGTGACTTTGCGCTTGCAAAAAGGC
>JBJTXF010000294.1:0-6409 GCA_046082145.1 Limnohabitans sp.
AAGTGATGGCATGCTGAACGCTGGGGTTGGAGGTACCGAAGTGGTGCAACAGTGCCAAGGTGACAACGGCTGCTGGCACGCTGCCCAAACTGAGACTGAACACCACGCGCCAAGGAATGATGCGTTGCCTGGCGAAATTGAGCAGACCGCCGAACTTGGTGCCTGCTGCAAACAACAAATCGGTGCCGACTGCAAGTGCAGGTTTGATACCAAAACCAAATATCAGCAAGGGCGTCATCAAAGAACCACCACCGACGCCTGTGAGGCCCACGATCAGGCCCACCACAAATCCCGCAATGACAAATGCAATAGAAATATTTTCCATAAGGTCAAGACTATAAGCTGGGCATGAAAAAAACAAACTATTTTTTAGTTGGACATATATACAAACGAGATATAAGCACATTCTCAAACTGTCTATGCAGAGAAATTCACCTTTTTATCCCGTGAAACATGGAATGAATGGATTTTGTAATAAGCAAACAACCAAACAATCGTTGGAAAAACCGATGCCAAATAAAACAATTCAAAGTTCTTAATTTTTCAGAGGTGAATGGGTATGTTGTTCAAAAAGCATTTGGCAGTGGTGACCTTCTTGGGGGCCTTAAGCGTTTTCTCTGGTCTTGCTAGTGCAGAAACTTTGCTAAATGTTTCTTACGACGTATCGCGCGAGTTCTTTAAAGATTACAACGCTGCTTTTGTGGCCCATTACAAAAAAACCAAATCGATTGATGTGAAGGTAGACCAATCGCATGGGGGCTCCAGCGCTCAAGCACGGTCAGTCAACGATGGTTTGGATGCCGATGTGGTGACCATGAACACAGCAACCGATATCGATTTTTTGGCAAACAACGGAGTGGTCGCCAAAGATTGGTCCAAGCGGTTTGCTCACAACGCTGCGCCAACCACTTCCACCATGTTGTTCATGACCCGAAACGGTAATCCCAAGGGCATCAAAGATTGGGATGACTTGATCAAACCCGGCATACAAGTGGTTTTGGTCAACCCCAAAACCGGTGGAAATGGACGCATGGCGTATTTGGCAGCTTGGGGGCAAGTGCGTAAAAAGGGCGGTTCAGACGCAGATGCCCAAGCCTATGTAAAAAAACTCTATGCCAATGTGCCCGTGCTGGCAAAAGGGGGCCGGGATGCCACCAACGTTTTCTTGCAACGCAATATCGGTGATGTGCTCATTACCTTTGAGTCAGAAGTTTTGTCGGTTGACAAAGAATTTGGAGAGGGGAAGGTTGATGCAGTTCACCCATCCATCAGCTTACTCACTGAGAACCCCGTGGCTGTGGTTGAGCGAAGCATTGCCAAAAAAGGGAATGGCGAGTTGGCAAAAGCTTATCTTGATTACCTTTACAGCGAAGAGGCACAGGAGATTGCAGCCAAGCATGCGCTTCGTCCGCGAAGTACGCAAGTATTGAAAAAATACGCACAGCAATTCAAACCCATCACCTTGTTTCAGGTGTCAGACTATTTTGGATCGATGTCAGAGGCACAAAAAATCCATTTCAATGATGGCGGTCTGTTCGACAAAATTTACGTGGCGCGTTAAATGGCTGCTCTGACGTTCTCTCTTTTAAAGCAACAGCATCAACCCGCGCGGGTATTGCCGGGCTTTCACATCACCTTGGGCTTTACGCTGGTCTACTTGAGCTTGATTGTGTTGATCCCTTTGTCAGCCTTGGTGTTCAAAACCTTGAACTTGACCGGCGAACAATTTTGGGCGGCTGTCACCGCCCCTCGGGTGGTGGCTTCTTATAAATTGACCTTGGGTGCGTCTTTGATGGCGGCCACAGTCAATGCATTTTTTGGTTTGTTGCTGGCATGGGTGCTGGTGCGTTACACATTTTTTGGAAAAAAAATGGTGGATGCATTGGTCGATTTGCCATTTGCTTTGCCAACAGCCGTTGCGGGTATTTCACTCACTGCACTATTGGCTGGCAATGGTTGGATAGGGCAGTACTTGGAGCCTTTGGGTATTCAGTTGGCGTTCAATCGAAACGGAATTTTGATTGCCTTGATTTTTATAGGCTTGCCTTTTGTGGTTCGAACGGTTCAACCCATATTGGAAGATATTGAAAAAGAATTGGAAGAGGCCGCGACTTGTTTGGGCGCCAGCCGTTGGCAAACTTTCATCCGTGTGATTTTTCCAGCAATCACACCAGCATTGCTGACAGGATTTGCCATGGCGTTTGCACGGGCCATCGGTGAATATGGTTCGGTGATTTTCATCGCAGGCAATATGCCCATGGTGTCAGAAATCACCCCGCTCATCATCATCAGCAAGTTGGAGCAATACGACTATGCGGGAGCCACTGCGGTTGCCTTGGTCATGCTTTGTGCGGCGTTTGTCATGTTGCTGTTGATCAATGGCTTACAAGCTTGGCAGCGTGCCAGATCAGGGGCGTCATCATGAGTTCGGTGCAACACACCAAGCCAGTCCATTCGTCCCACAGCACGGGTGAGCCGTTGTGGCTTCAGCGAACGCTGATTACCGTGGCATTGGTATTCGTGGGATTGTTTTTGATTCTGCCTCTGGCTGCAGTGTTCACAGAAGCACTTCGAAAAGGGTATGAGGCATTTTTCAGTTCATTCCAAGAACCAGATGCCTTGTCAGCGATCAAATTAACTTTTTTGATCACCGCCATTTCAGTGCCTTTGAATTTGGTGTTCGGGGTCTGTGCAGCTTGGGCCATCGCCAAATTTGAATTCCGTGGAAAAGCCTTATTAACCACGCTTGTGGATCTGCCATTTTCAGTATCCCCAGTGGTTGCAGGTTTGATTTATGTGTTGGTGTTTGGCGCGCAAGGTTGGTTGGGTCCGTGGTTGCAAGCGCATGACATCAAAATCATATTTGCAGTGCCGGGCATGGTGTTAGCCACTGTATTTGTGACTTTTCCATTTGTGGCTCGCGAACTCATACCGCTGATGCAAGCGCAGGGCAATGAAGAAGAGCAAGCTGCCAAGGTGCTAGGTGCCAATGGGTGGCAAATCTTCTGGCGCGTGACGTTGCCCAATATCAAATGGGGTTTGCTCTATGGCGTCATTTTGTGTAATGCCCGAGCCATGGGTGAGTTTGGTGCAGTGTCTGTGGTCTCGGGACATATTCGCGGGCAAACCAACACCATGCCTTTGCATGTGGAGATTTTGTATAACGAATACCAGTCGGTGGCTGCGTTTTCTGTTGCCTCATTGCTCGCATTGTTGGCATTTGTCACGTTGGTGATCAAGTCAGTGGTGGAATGGCAGCAGCAACGATTGATGGCCGAATTGGCTGCACTGTCCCCCGAGCGACCTGTGCTCGCTGCTACCGCATTGAAATAAATCAACGGATCACGACATGAGTATTGAAATCAGAAACATCAGCAAGCAATTTGGCGATTTTCAGGCTTTGCGTCAAGTCAATTTAGATATCGCTTCCGGTGAATTGGTCGCGCTATTGGGCCCCTCAGGCTGCGGGAAAACCACACTGTTGCGCATCATCGCTGGTTTGGAGACACCAGACCAAGGATCGATTTCATTCAGCGGAGAGGACACCACCCATTTGCATGTCAGAGAAAGGCAAGTAGGTTTTGTCTTTCAACATTACGCTTTGTTCAGGCACATGACCGTTTTTGAGAATGTGGCCTTTGGTCTCAGGGTTCGCCCCAAGAAAATACGACCCGATGAAAAAACCATTCACAAGAAAGTTCATGAATTATTGAATTTGGTGCAACTGGATTGGTTGGGTGACAGATATCCCTCTCAACTCTCCGGGGGGCAGCGGCAACGCATAGCTTTGGCCCGCGCACTGGCAGTTGAGCCACGGGTGTTGCTATTGGACGAACCGTTTGGTGCTCTTGACGCCAAAGTGAGAAAAGATTTGCGACGTTGGCTACGCCGACTTCACGAAGAGTTGGATGTCACCAGTATTTTTGTCACGCACGATCAAGAAGAAGCATTGGAAGTGGCAGATCGAGTGGTTCTGATGAATGCAGGAAATGTTGAACAAGTTGGCTCTCCACAACAGGTGTGGGACCATCCGGCCAATCCATTTGTGTATGGTTTTTTGGGCGATGTGAATTTGTTCAAAGCCCGGAACCAAGGAGGTGAGACACACACTTACATCCGACCACATGACTTGGATGTACGACGTTATTCTCCGGGTGACTCAGGTATTGTGGCTCGTCTGGAGCGTGCGCTTGTGGTGGGGTCAGTAGCACGTTTGGAACTGATTGCCAACGATGAAAATGCTGCACCTGAGGTGATCGAAGCCGAAATACCTGCTAAGGAGTTCAGAGATCACCGATACGTGGAGGGTGAATTATTGGTGTTGACGCCACGCAAGTCGCAGGTGTTTGTCGCCACATAATTTTCCAACCCCTTTTGATATTTTCGAATATTGCATAAGTTCATGAATTTTTGTTTTTAGACTTTAAGGTGATGAGCAAGTAATTATTCTGTTGTTCCTATTTTGATGCTTTGATTTGAGAATTCCTTCACAGCACTTTTGCTTGTTTTTGAAGGAAGATCATGAATCAACGTCGACGATTTATTCAATTAACAGTTGGGGTGACGATTGCCGCGTTATTAGGTGCTGCATTTGCCCAAAGTCCCATCACACTATTAAATGTTTCATACGACCCCACCCGCGAGATGTATGTACAATTCAATGCGGCATTTGCCAAGCATTGGAAAAGTACCACTGGACAGGATGTGACCATCAAGCAATCGCACGGGGGTTCAGGCAAACAAGCCCGCTCTGTCATTGATGGTTTGGAGGCCGATGTCGTGACATTGGCTTTGGCGGGCGATGTGGATGCTTTGAACAAGCAAGCGTATTTGATTCCTCCCAATTGGCAAGCCCGTTTGCCTCACAACTCATCGCCGTACACATCCACTATTGTGTTGGTTGTGCGACAAGGCAATCCTAAAGGCATCAAGGACTGGGACGATCTCGTCAAACTAGGCATCAGTGTCATCACACCTAACCCCAAAACGTCTGGCGGTGCTCGTTGGAATTATTTGGCGGCTTGGGAGTTTGCCAAACGCAAATACGGAGGCGATGACAAAGCCAAGGACTTTGTCACCACGTTATTTGCAAACGTTTCCGTGTTGGACTCAGGTGCAAGAGGTTCGTCGGTAACCTTTGCGCAACGCAATCAAGGGGATGTGTTTATTTCGTGGGAGAACGAAGCTTATTTGCTGGAGAAAGAGTTTGGCTCAAAGGTTGACATTGTTTATCCGTCCCTCAGCATTTTGGCAGAGCCACCAGTAACTGTGGTCGATAAAATCGTTGAGCGCAAAGGCACACGCAAGGTGGCTGAAGCCTATTTGCAATATTTGTACAGCGATGAAGGCCAAGAGCTCGCTGCCAAAAATTTCTATCGACCAGTCAACGAAAAAATCAAAGCCAAGTTTGAGAAAACCTTACCAAAGCTGGCCTTGTTCACCATTGAGCAAGCTTTTGGCGGTTGGGACAAAGCCAGCAAAGTGCATTTTGCCGACGGTGCCAATTACGACCAAATTTCGCAATCTATCAAACGTTAATCCAACACGCCTCGAAAAAAATCATGCGTTATAAAACACCTCATTTCAAACTTACAAAACTGAGTGCTACATTGTTGGCCAGCGTCTTGTTCAGTGCGCCTGCATTTGCAGGGCTGGATGATGCCAAAGCCATCCTTGAGGTACTTCTTAAGAGAGGCGTCATCACTCAAAAAGATTACGACAAAACATTGGAGGAATGGAACAGCAAACCGCTGGATTCGGTCCCTCCCGTTCAGTTTGTGCAAGATGCTCTTGGCGTGCAAGCCAAAGAGGTTCAAAAAGCGGTGGAATACGCCAAGAAAGACGAAAAGAACGGCAGTGTGAAACCTAGCGGTTTTGGATGGGTGTCTGCCGATGGTGAAAACAGTATCAATATTTCTGGCTTGGTGCATTTTGATGCACGCAATATTTCTAATGGCTTGACCGACTCTCAAGACAAAGATTCTGCTTCGGGCGCGGACAATTTTGAGGTGCGTCGCGCGCGTATCGGTATCAATGGCACGCTATGGAAAAACGTTGACTTTGAGGTATTGACCAATTTGGTGGGATCCAGTCCCAACTTGATTCACCGTGCATATGTGAATTACAGCTACAACAAAGCTGGGCAAATTCGCGCAGGCCGGTTCAAGCAACCGTTTTCTTTAGAAGAACAAACCAGTGCAAATGCAATTGATTTTCAGGAACGTTCTTACGGTAACCAAATGGTGGCAGGACAGCGTAATGGAGTCATGGTGTTTGGTTCACCAACGACGGGCCTGACCTATGCGGTTTCTGTCTACCAAGACGGATTCAATGAACTGTCTAACACCAACCAAATTGGTACCTTGGGCATCGGTCGCGTGACAGCCAACTTGACTGAATTGAGTGGTAG
>JBJTXF010000295.1:0-5658 GCA_046082145.1 Limnohabitans sp.
GCACACCCCAAATGCAGTGTGAATGATCGTCGAAGGCGAGGGCGCATACACCACGGTGGATGGTGAAAAATGCCCGATGCATAGAGGCGATTTGATTTTGACGCCCACCGGTCTATGGCACGAGCATGGCCACGACGGGACCGACCCAGTCATTTGGCTGGATGTGCTGGATCTTCCGTTGGTCTACTACATGGAGGCCTCCTACCATGTCAACGGAGAGCCGCAAAAAGTGCTTGCTGGCCGGGGTGATCAGCAATATGCACACGGCGGTGTTGTGCCCACAAAAGTGTTTGAGCGCAGCAAAAAAGCCTATCCCATGTTGCGATATGCGTGGGCAGATGCCAAGGCTGCGTTACAAGCTCTGGCTGAAGACGACCCGGACCTTGAGCAGGTGCAAGTCACTTACACCAACCCTGAAACAGGTGGCGATGCAGAAAATATTTTGGGCTTTTATGCGCTGATGCTGCGAGCTGGTCAGTCACTTCGATTGCCTGCCCGCTCACCTGCTCAAGTGTTTCATGTGATTGAGGGTGAGGTGCAGGCGCAAATCGTCAACCGTCAATTTCACATGGTTGAAGCTGATACCTGTTGCGCACCGGGGTATGAGGCGGTGACGTTGACGAATTTGCAAGCTGACAAAGCCACTTTTATTTTCATCGCAGATGAATCTCCCTTGCACCGAAAACTGGGTGTTTACGAAAACCGAGGTTGAGTATTTTCAGCGCGGCGCACGTTTCATGGCTTCACCCAGTTTGGCAATATGTGCTTTACCCTTTGCCAGACTTTTCTCACTGGTGTGTACAGAGTAATAGCCCAATACCAGCTCATGCGGATGGCGTGCAGCAGAACCCCATAAAAAACTGCAATCTGTCAGTGCATGCATATGTAGGTCTTGATGACCGTCTTCAAATACCGCCAATTCACTTTGTAAATGCCTGTCACCGTACTTCAGTTGACCATGTTGAACATAGACCCAAGCCAGGTTGTGTGAGTCAGGCGGTGTGTAGATAAATTCTTCCCCGGCTTTGAGTTCTATCCACAAATAACTGGCGTTGAATGGTGCATTGACAGGGCTGGTTGCGTCCAGATAGTTACCCAACAACACACTTGCTGGCCCGCGTTTGGGCACGTCTTCGGGGGCAATGAATTGGGTTGACGAAGGGGCAAGCTCATGGGAGGCTGGCAGCGAAAACCAGATTTGAAATCCTTGCAATCGGGGTGATGCAGCAGACAGAGGTGTGGCTTTGTGCCAAATGCCTTCGCCTGCAATCAGCCACTCAATACCGCGCGGCAACACCTCATCGACTTGGCCACTGGAGACTTCATGGCGAATCCCAAAGTTCAGAGGAAATGTCAGTGTTGCAATACCTGAATGGGGATGAAACCCGAACGAGGGTCCGCCATCACTGGGTGCATCCACATAATCTAAAAACACAAAGGGTTTGAGTAAATGACCGAGGTCACCCGGGCTCATCAACCGGTTGATAGGGCCGTGAACTTTGCCCTGCGTGGTGTGAATAATGGCTCTGGTGTCGGTCATCAATCGGTTTCCTGGTGTGTTTGCTCAGTGTCGCAAATGGTTTGCAATGCATGTTTGCAATTGTGCAACGGCATGCGCCACATCGTCTGCCCCGGTGATCGCCCGAACAAACGCCGCAGAGCCCACGCCGGTTTGCATCACGGCAGGCAAGCGCTCTAAATCGATACCTCCGATGGCGACCAACGAACGACCATGCATCAGTTTGGCGTACATGGCAAGGCGTCCCAAGCCTTGCGGCGCGGTGGCCATGCGTTTGAGTGTGGTTGGAAATACAGCACCCAGCGCCAGATAGCTTGGTTGAATGGCGCATGCTTTGAGCATTTCGGCATAACCATGGGAGCTCAGACCCAATCGCAAACCTGCGTAGCGAATCGCGTCAAGCGAGGCCAGTTCCATATCCTCTTGACCCAAGTGAACACCATAGGCGCCTGCATTGATCGCTACTTGCCAATGGTCGTTGATGAACAAATGGGTCGAACTTCCGTTCACCGCTTGGACTGCTGCCAGCACCTCTTGCTCAATTGCTTTAGTGTCGTCAGATTTGAAACGCAATTGCACAGTGGGTACACCCAGATCTACCATGCGCGATACCCACTGTGCGTCAGGGACGACTGCATACAAGCCTAGCGCTGTTGGACATGCGGCAAACGCAAGTTGGCCAGTTGGGGAGGGCAAAGAAAAATCTTGTGCATCACAAGGCCAACTCGTGGCATCAAAACCGCCTGTCCGTAGTGATTGCGCTTGCCATGCGTGTGCGATGCAATCTGCATCATGCGGCACAAAACCCAGCAACCTTGCGCCACACCAAACCGCTTCATAAGGTGTGCCTGTCCAAGCAATGGGGGTGGTAGGTGCAATTTCATTCCAAGTGGCTGGTTGACCTGCAAGCAAGTCTTTGAACCGCTCGGCCAAGGTAGTTGCCAGATGTAGTGTGTTATCGGAAAGTGTATTCATGCCTGGTGCCAAAAAGGGGTACCGATCAATGGGGTACTGGCTTGTGCAGATGTTTGCGCCTGCATCACGCCACCCAAAAAGGCTTGCCTGCCAGCGGCTACCGCATGTGCAAACGCCTGTGCCATGCCGACAGGGTTATTTGCCAATGCGACCGCCGTGTTGAGTAGGACTGCGTCGTAGCCCCACTCCATGACTTGGCAGGCATGCGATGGAACACCCAAGCCTGCATCCACAATCAAAGGTACTTTCATTCGCTCGCGCAGCAATTGCATGGCATAGGGATTGACGGGGCCTTGGCCTGTGCCGATCGGTGCGGCCCACGGCATGACTGCCTGGCAGCCGACGTCGACCAGTTTTTGGCAAAGTACCAAATCTTCTGTGCAATAAGGCAAGACTTTGAAGCCCGCTTTGACCAACTGATCGGCAGCAGCGGGTAAGTTCAAGGTGTCCGGTTGCAAGCTGTAATCGTCTCCGATCAATTCAAGTTTCAGCCAATCGGTCTCGAACACTTCACGCGCCATTTCTGCCGTGGTGATCACCTCTTGTACGCTGTGACAACCGGCTGTGTTGGGCAACACCGGCACTTTCATGTCCTTGAGTAATTGCCAAAACACCGGAGAGGTGTCGGCATGGGCGGTTTGACGACGCAAAGAGGCCGTTAGCATGGCTGGCTGCGATGCTTTGACCGCATCGGCCAACACTTGCGGTGACGGGTAACGCGATGTTCCCAACAACAAGCGACTTTGAAAAACTTCGCCGTATAAAACCAGCGGATCGTTTGGGGTGTGCAATCTATCCTCCTGTGACCGGAACGATCAATTCAATTTTGTCACCTGTTTGTAAAAGATGACTGGCGTGGTTTTTCTTGGGAACGAAGTGCATATTCACAGCAGCTGCGAAAGGTGGTTTGACTTTGGCAGTGGCAATCGCATCAGCGAGGGTCGCCGGTGCGTTCAATTCGGTCTCGATGTGGTTGATCCACACAAGAATGCGTGTTGAACTCATCTCAGGCTTCCTGCAACAATTGAAAACGCTCGGCCAAAGTGATGTCACCGTTCATCCAGCCCAGCACAGCGTCAAGTACGGCAGGTGCAATCAAGAAGCCGTGGCGATATAAGCCATTGATCTGCACTATGCGCGGTGACGATTGTCGAATGCTCGGTAAATTGTTGTTCAGTGCGGGTCGCAATTGCGTGTTGATTTCCATAATTCGCGCCTCCGCGAATCCCGAGTGCAAGCTGTAGGCGGCGCTGAGCAACTCCAGCGTCGAGCGGACACTTGCGGGTGATGTGTCGTCACTTTCGATTTCTGTGGCGCCAATCACATACACCTGATCAGGCTTGGGGGCAATGTACAACGGGTAGCGCGGATGCATCAACCGGACAGGGCGGCGAATGTTTACTTCAGGTGCATACAAGCGAATGACTTCACCCCTGACGCCACGTACTTGGGGCCAGTCGGTTTTGGCACCCGTGCCACGGCAATCAAATACCCAATCAACACCGTTAGCGACCTTGCGTTTTATGTCAGCCATGCCAAGCGATGAATGCCAATGCACGTCAACATGCTGCTGTTGCAAGGATTGCAACAGTGCATCGAGCAGTTGACGGTTGTCCAATTGCCCTTCGCCCGGCAGCCACAGGCCTTGCTGAAACTTGCCGCCGAGTTCGGGTTCGAGTTCGGTCAACTGTTTATCGCCCATCAAAACGGGTGTGCATGCCTCAGGCAGACCTTTGCTATTGACAAGCAACTTATTGACCAGTGTTTTGGCTTGCATGGCATCTTCTCGATGCCACAGCAGCAAGCTGCCTTCTTGTTGAAAAAACACCGGCGTCGACAAGTGTTGAATCAATTCGGGCCAACGTTCCAGGCTGTATTGCCCCATTTGCACCACTGGCCATTCGGTGATGGCAGATTCCGCCAATGGGGCCAGCATAGACGCCGCAATACGCGCTGCAGAACCTTGGCCTTGCGGGCCTGCAGCATCGTGAACTTGCACGCGGTGACCGGCAAGCGCGAGTGAATACGCCAGCAAACGGCCCATCAAACCGGCGCCACACACGACGCATTGCATGGGTTTAGCCATCGATGCTTCTCATTTGTAAAACAGAACACGTGAAAGATTGCTCATAATGCCAACCATGAAAGACATTCCATTCACGCACCAATATGCCCGTGTGCTGAGCATTGCCGGGTCTGACAGTGGCGGCGGTGCAGGTATCCAAGCTGACTTGAAAACATTTTCTGCACTCGGTTGCTACGGCATGACAGCCGTGACCGCGTTGACCGCGCAAAACACCATGGGTGTGCAGTCGATTCACGGTGTGCCTGCGGCATTTTTGAAAACCCAATTGCAATCTGTGTTGGACGACATCGGCGTGGACGCTGTCAAGGTCGGCATGTTGCATTCCCCAGAGGTTGTCGAAGTGGTGGCGTGGGCCATTGACCAGTACGGTTTGAAACAAATCGTGCTTGACCCTGTCATGGTGGCCACCAGTGGTGACCGATTGATTGCAGAAGAAACCGTGTCTGAGTTGGTTAACCAATTGTTCCCACGGGTGCAGTTGATCACTCCCAACTTGGATGAAGCCAATCTGCTTCTCAACCAAACTTTGACCGATGTGCAAGCGCTTCAACCTGCGGCACAAGCCTTGCTGGACATGGGCGCCAAAGCAGTCCTGCTCAAAGGCGGGCATTTGGCAGGCGACATGTTGTGCGATGTGCTGCAAGTTCAAGGCCGTGAAGCGTTGCACTATGAGGCTTCTCGTATACACAGTCGCAACGTTCACGGTACGGGTTGTAGTCTGTCGTCGGCCATCGCCGCGCAATTGGCTTTGGGCCATGATTTGCCGTCTGCGGTGGTGATTGCACGTGCGTTCATTCGCCAAGCGATTGCCCATGGTGCGCCAGTCCACACCGGTCGCGGGCATGGACCGTTGAACCATGGGTTTGCGCCAGTGCTTATGCAACTGAAGTCTTTGCATGAACAGGGCGGGTCAACCAACCCAGCAGCAAAGTAGCCAGCAAGCTGGGAATGGCATAACCCCATTGGGCGCTGAAATGCATACACAGTTGGTATATCGCAATCCCTGCCAACCATGACAGCACTGCTTTGATGTCTACATTGGATGTGTAGGTTGCACTATAAGAAAAACCCAAGCGGC
>JBJTXF010000296.1:0-12780 GCA_046082145.1 Limnohabitans sp.
GGCCAACCCAGGCCTTGGTCCTGCAGCAGCCACAAACAGCCCAACAAATACACCGCGTAGAACACCATCACGCCTGCCACGTCGTAGCGCCCCAACGTGATGGCTGAGGTTTTCATGCCTATGCGCAAGTCGTCATCGCGATCGACCATGGCGTATTCGGTGTCATATGCCAGCACCCAGAATGCATTGAAAAACATCAAACCCCAAGCCAACGGTGGCACCGCTTGCCAAACTCCCGTCAAAGTCAACGGCCCGCCGTTGACCGCCGCAAATGCCATCGGAATGCCAAAACTGAACGCAACACCCAACACCGCTTGTGGCATCGCTATGAAACGCTTGGCATACGGATAGGCCAAGGTTACGGCCAAGGCCACGAACGACCAGACCACGGTCACGGCATTGGTGGTCAACACCAGTGCGAATGCACTCAACGCCAACAACGCGCCTGCGCCCAATGCTTGTCGCACCGACAACGCGCCCAAGGTGACTGGCCGGTTCGCGGTGCGTTTGACATGCTTGTCGAATTCACGGTCGGCCACATCGTTGATGCAACAACCGGCGCTGCGCATGAGCACCGTTCCCAACACAAACACCAAGAGCAAATGCCAGCCCGGAAACCCACCGGCGGCCAGCCACAATGCACCCAGACTGGGCCACAGCAACAACAACCAACCCGCGGGTCGGTTCCAACGAATCAGATCCAGATACAAAGCGGCTTGTCGACGCCAATGCGTGTGGTCGATGGATTCCCAATCGCTCATGACAGTCTGTTCACGCCCGGCAATTCACTGGCCCCCAAGGCATTGCGCAAAGCCGCGATCGCTTCATTGCGGGTGAAACTGCGACGCCAGGCCAACACCACACGGCGCGAAGGCGGGGACTCATTGCCCTCCACAATGGGCAAGTAACGCACATAGGTGTCGAGCGATTTTTTCCGTTTGGCCGATACCAGCAACGCCTCTTTGGGCACACTCAAGCGGGGCACGAGTGTGACCCCCATGCCGGCGGCCACCATGTGTTTGATGGTTTCTAAAGAGGAGCCTTCGAAACTTTTGCGAATGCCTTCGGCGTGGTTGGAGAACCTTGCAAACTCGGGGCAGACTTGCAGCACATGGTCACGAAAGCAATGGCCATTGCCCAACAACAACATGGTCTCTGCCTTCAATTCGGTGGCGCTGATCGAGTCGCGCCCAGCCAAGGGATGGTTGCTGGGCAAAGCCGCCATGAACGGCTCGTCGTACAAAGGCGCCGTGGCCAATCCCGTGTCGGGAAACGGTTCGGCCATGATGGCGCAATCGATCTCACCGGTGCGCAACATCTCTAACAACTTCACCGTGAAGTTTTCTTGCAGCATCAGCGGCATTTGCGGCGACATGTCAATGCTGTGTCGCACCAACTCGGGCAACAAATAGGGCGCGATCGTGTAGATCACACCCAGCCTCAAAGGACCCGCCAATGGATCCTTGCCGCGCTTGGCGATTTCTTTGATGTTGGCGGCTTGCTCCAACACACTTTGCGCTTGTCGAATGATGTCTTCACCCAACGGCGTGAGCGCCACTTCGTTGGCACTGCGCTCGAACAATTTGACTTGCAATTCTTCTTCCAGGTTTTTGATGCCAACCGACAGCGTGGGCTGCGACACAAAGCAAGCCTCAGCGGCACGGCCGAAATGTTTTTCGCGCGCCAGGGCAACGATGTACTTGAGTTCTGTGAGTGTCATCTTGGGTTCAAGCTTTCAGGTAATCGGATTTTCCACCCAACCAACGCTGCACATGGCGCTCGGCCATCTCGGGGTGGTGTTCAAGCATCACCGGCGCGAGTTGCTGTGCCCATTGCAACAACTCGGTGTCGGTGGACAAATCGGCAAACCGCAACATGGCAGCGCCGCTTTGCCTTACACCCAAAAACTCGCCCGGCCCGCGAATTTCCAAATCGCGACGGGCAATTTCAAATCCATCACCGGTCTCCACCATGGCGCGCAACCGCTCTCTGGCGGTGTCACTCAACCGCCCGTGTTCGCCCAGTGAGTACAGCAACACACACGCAGAAGCCGCCGCACCACGCCCGACACGTCCGCGCAATTGGTGCAATTGGCTCAAACCAAACCGTTCGGCATGCTCAATCACCATCAACGAAGCATTGGGCACATCCACGCCCACCTCAATCACCGTGGTACTGACCAAGACGCCCATGTGTCCTTGCACAAACAAAGACATGACCGCTTTCTTCTCGGCCTGCGGCATGCGCGAATGCAACAAGCCAATCTTCACCACGGGCAAGGCCTGACAGAGTTGCTCGTGTGTATCCGTGGCGTTGCGCAAATCCAGCGCTTCACTTTCTTCGATCAACGGACACACCCAGTACACCTGCCGACCTTCTTGCAATTGAGCGCGAATGCGTTCCATCAATTCTTCGCGCCGGGTTTCTGCCACCAATTTGGTGACGATGGGTGTACGCCCGGGTGGCAGTTCGTCGATGGTGGACACATCCAGATCGGCGTAATAACTCATGGCCAGGGTGCGCGGTATGGGTGTGGCGCTCATCATCAACAAATGCGGCTCTTGGGGAGCACGGGTGTTTTGATCAAGGCCCGTCTCAGCATCCGTCAATTTCTGTCGCAGTGCCAAACGTTGCGCCACGCCAAACCGGTGTTGCTCGTCGATGATGGCCAGGCCCAGTGACTTGAAGCGCACTTTGTCTTGAATGACCGCATGGGTACCGATCACCAACGCGGCCTCGCCGTGGGCCACCATCGCCAACATCGCATCACGTTCCTTTTTTTTCTGGCTGCCGGTGAGCCATGCCACTTGCAAACCCAAAGGCTGAAGCACAGGGGCAAGCCAACCCACGAGTTTGGTGAAATGTTGTTCGGCCAATATTTCGGTCGGCGCCATCAACGCGCATTGCCATCCCGTGTCGATGCATTGCGCCGCAGCCAATGCCGCCACCACCGTTTTTCCCGAGCCCACATCGCCTTGCAGCAAGCGGTGCATCGGCACGGCTCGCGCCACATCGCTGGCGATGTCATGCACCACGCGTTGTTGTGCAATGGTCAATACAAACGGCAGTCTGGCTTGCAATTGCGCCAGCACACCTTGGGCATGTTGGCTGCGTGCCAGTACCGGCGCATTCAACAACTGGCGTTCACGCTTGGCTTTCCATTGCGACAGCTGCTGCGCCAACAATTCTTCGGCCTTCAAACGTTGCCATGCCGGGTGGCTGCGATCCTCCAATTCGCCCAGCGCCGCATGGGGCGGTGGATGGTGCAAGAACTGCAAGCTTTCGCGCAAGGGCCATGTATTGGGTGGCAACTGCTCGCGCGGAATGGTTTCTGTGAATGCGTCGGTTTGCAAAGCGCGGGCCAACCCGCCCAACACGGCTTTGCGCAAATACGCTTGCGGCAATTCGGCGGTGCTGGGGTACACCGGCGTGAGTGACGATGCCAAAGGTGTGCCAGCCGCTTGCACAGACGGGTGCATCATGGTGTAGCCCATGAAGCCGCCGCGCACCTCACCACGCAAACGCACTTGGCGGCCGACCTCCAAGGCTTTTTGCATATTGGGGTAGAAATGAAAAAACCGCAGTGTGCAGATGTCAGAACCATCGCTCACCACCGCTTGCAATTGGCGTCTGGGCTTGAACACCACCTGACAGCTTTGCACCACGGCTTCAAATTGCAACACCTCGCCATCGCGTGCGTTGGCCAGGCGGCCAAGCCGGGTTTCGTCTTCGTAACGCATTGGCAAATGCAATGCCATATCGATGGGACGCAACAAACCCATTTTGCGCAATGCTTTTTGCGGCATGGACAAAGGTTTGCGATCTGCAGAAGCGGCAGTGGGTCTGTCAGCAGGCATGGGGTTTGGATTGTGCCTGTTGCATGTGTGACGACCGAAGCCCCAAGGCTTGCACTGCGCAGCGGGCCGCGGCCAAGTCCCAACCCGCCCAACCACAGCTTTTGAAAAACACCGGACCGGTTTTGCTGTAGTGCGAAGTGGCAAGCCCACGCACCACATCTTGCAAACTCGGATAAGACGACACATTCAATCCCGCTTGCAGCAAGTCACCGGCTTCATGGTCTGCATCACGCGTGTCAACCACGATGCGACCGCACTGCGCGATATGCAAACACACCTCGGGTGCCCACTCGATCATGCGCGGGCTGAACGCGCCCACGGCACACACAAACGCATCGTCACGAGGCCTGGCCCGCATGGCAATCTGCTGTGCGCTGGTGGCAGTGACCACCAGACTGCATTCGGCCATGGCTTCGTCGGCGTTGTCCACGCTTTGCGCGTGCAATCCGAGATTGACCGCGTGTTGCACCAATGCGTCTGCACTGGCGCGGCTGCGTGATGCCACCATCACTTCTTTCACCCCCAAGCCTTGCGCAAATGCTTCCAAGTGCGAACGACCTTGCACACCCGCACCTACCAACAACAACTTACCTGCCGGATCTGGGGCAAGAAGTTGAGCCGCCAACAAGGACACGGCGGCCGTGCGCCTGGCGGTCACGGTCGGGCCATCGAGCATGCACACGTGCTGGCCGTTCACCGCGTCGAACACCAACACATCGCCTTGGATGGCGGGCAGTTGACGCGTCGGGTTGTCTGCAACAAACGTGATCAACTTGGTGATCGCCCATTGCGGGTCTGAAGCAGGCATGACAAACAAATTGCCTTGGTCTGAGAGGCGGTGCACCAAACGCGGCGGCACCTCCACGCGCGTGTCAAGCAACAGTTGTTCTATGGATGCAACGAGCGCATCAAAAGGCAAGGCGTTGGCGGTTTCTTGGGCATGTGGTTTCATTGGAAAGCCTGTGGTCTTTCACAAGTATGCACGGCAAACACAAAGCTTGCTCTGCCAAAATCTGACATTGTTTCAACTTGGAACGGGCCTGTCCGGCCCTCAAGCACATGTCCTCCACTAAAGCTTTGCGCCAGTACACACTGAGCGATTTCGATTTTCAACTCCCCCCCGAACTGATCGCCCAACATCCCGCCAACGAGCGCAGCGCATCACGCTTGCTCGATGCACTCGACCCGTTGCAACCCGTCGACCGCGTGTTTCGGGACTTGCCGGATTTGCTGACACCCGGTGATTTGCTAGTGTTCAACGACACCCAAGTGATCCAAGCGCGCCTCTTTGGCGAAAAACAAAGCGGCGGGCAACTGGAGTTGCTGATCGAACGTGTGCTGCCCAACGAAGACGGCAGCCCGGTCAACCGTGTGGTGGCGCACATGAAGGTCAGCAAAAAACCGGTGCCCGGGGCAAGCTTGATGATGTGGGACCGCAGCGGGCGAGCACATGCGTTTGAAGCGGTTTTACTGGGCAGATGGCCCAACGACAAAGGCAGTTTGTTTTTGCTGTCCCTGAGCGATGACCCACATCGCTTGATGGCAGCATATGGTCATGTTCCACTGCCTCCTTACATAGAACGAACACACACATCGCCTTCCGATGGTTTGCGCGCCAAAGACAAAGAGCGCTACCAAACCGTGTTTGCCAAACACCCGGGATCGGCAGCGGCTCCCACCGCGGCGTTGCACTTTGACGTGGCGATGCTGCAACACTTGCGTGACCGTGGCATAGAGATGGCGAGTGTGACGCTTCACGTGGGTGCGGGCACGTTTTCTCCCGTCAAAACCGAAGACATCAGCGCACACCGCATGCACAGTGAGTGGTACCGCATTCCTGAGGCCACCCTCCAAGCCATAGCAGACTGCAAATCACGCGGTGGACACGTGGTGGCGGTGGGCACAACCAGCGTGCGCACGCTGGAGTCTTGGGCGCAAACCGGTTTGACCGAAGGCGACACACAGATATTCATCACCCCAGGATTTGCATTCAACGTGGTGGATGTGTTGATCACCAACTTCCATTTGCCCAAATCCACTTTGCTGATGCTCGTGAGCGCCTTCAGCGGCTTTGAACACATGCACCGGATTTACCAGTACGCCATGGCGAAGAAATACCGCTTCTTCAGTTATGGCGATGCCATGCTGTTGTCAAGACTACACTGCCCCAATGCTGACATTTGATCTTTTTAAATCCGAAGGCATGGCCCGCCGCGGCAAACTCACCCTGAACCACGGCCTGGTGCAAACCCCCATCTTCATGCCCGTGGGCACCTACGGCACGGTCAAAGGCGTTATGCCACGCAGCCTGCACGACATGGGCGCGCAAATCATTTTGGGCAACACGTTTCATTTGTGGATGCGACCCGGTTTAGACGTGATGCAAGGCTTTGGCGGCTTGCATGGCTTTGAGCAATGGCACAAACCCATACTCACCGACAGCGGCGGCTTTCAAGTGTGGTCGTTGGGTACGATGCGCAAAATCACCGAAGAAGGCGTGCATTTCGCGTCACCGGTGAACGGCGACAAATTGTTCATGTCGCCCGAGGTGAGCATGCAAATTCAAACCACGCTCAACAGCGACATCGTCATGCAACTGGATGAATGCACGCCCTATGAAACCAACGGTCAGTTGACCACCGAAGCCGAGGCCACCGCATCGATGCAAATGAGTTTGCGTTGGGCACGCCGCAGCCAAGACGAGTTCCACCGCTTGAACAACCCGAACGCGTTGTTTGGCATTGTGCAAGGCGGCATGTTTGAGACCTTAAGACAAGAGTCTTTGGACCGGTTGGTGGAAATGAACTTCCCCGGCTATGCGGTCGGCGGTGTGAGCGTGGGCGAACCCAAAGACGAGATGCTGCGCATCATGGCGCACACACCGCACCGACTGCCCGCGCACAAGCCGCGCTATTTGATGGGCGTGGGCACACCCGAAGATTTGGTCGAAGGCGTGCGCTGCGGTGTCGACATGTTTGATTGCGTGATGCCCACGCGCAATGCACGCAACGGCACCTTGTTTACCCGCTATGGCGATTTGAAATTGCGCAATGCGCGACACAAAAGCGACCCGCAACCGATAGACCCGAGTTGCAACTGTTATGCGTGTGCAGGCGTTGAAGGCGTGTCATGGGCGCAAGGCGGCAGAAGCGGATTCAGCCGCGCTTACCTGCACCACTTGGACCGCTGCGGCGAAATGCTCGGCCCCATGCTGGCCACGGTGCACAACTTGCACTACTACTTGAACCTGATGCAAGAAGTGCGCGATGCGCTGGATGCGGGGGACTTCGCGGGTTTTGTGGCGAGGTTTAAGGGGGACAGGGCGAGGGGGGTTTGAGGAGGGCTAAAGTCGAAATAAAGGACAGAGCAATAATCTTTGCGAACGAAGGGGCAACTTCAACTCGATACTAGGGTTAACCGTCACGCTATGCGATCTGCCCAATATCCTGGCTGTCTTCTATAGTTCATAACGGCGGCGACGAGGATTTCTGTGTCGCTAGCCCTATACACCACGCTAAAGGGAAAGCCTTTCACAAGCCGGCTGCGAGTGCCTTTGGGCGATGGAGACCCACCACTTGGATTGGAGACCGCCTTATTTATCGCGATTTCGACAGCATATTCAAACTTGATACCCAAACCATCACGGACGTTCGAGTAATAGGCAACTTCCTTTAGTAGCTCGGCCTCAGCGGCTGTTAGGAAACGCAGCTTGATCACCGGGCAATGCTTCGCGCCTTAGAGAAAACTTCTTCAGCATCAATGCTATTGGCTTCACCGCGATCATATTCGGCCAGGCGGCGCTCAATCTCAAGCGCCCAGGCTGCCTCAACTTCGGCAATGGCCGGCTCGTGGAGTGACTCAATCAGAATATCTACCAGGCGGGAACGATCTTCCGGCAAGAGTGCCTTGCCGCGCTGTGCGAGTTCGGTCACTTGATCGTGCATAACATGTCTCCGTTGAGCAGATTTTTGCAGTTTATAACGGTTGGCAGGGGGCAGGTCAGGCTTTCCAAAGCCCCCCGATCAATTCGCAGAAGGCCACAACCGCGCAAGGTCAAACGAATGCTGTCTATGCTGACTTTGGGGACACAGTTAAACGGTAGCGTTCAAATCCAATCAACGACTTAAGTCGTCGATCCCAACTCTGCAAAGTTGCTGATCTTCACAGCCCCATCAGGAAAGCGGGCAATGATGTCCAACTCGCCGCCCATGGCTTCGATATGGCTGCGCAGCGTGGACAGGTACATATCGGTGCGCTTTTCCATTTTGGCAATGGAGGGTTGCTGCACGTTCAGAACTTCGGCGAGCATTTTTTGTGACAAACCGCGTGCTTGACGCAATTCGTTGAGCGGCATTTCCAACAACATGGCTTTGGCCTTTTTGTTGGCTTTTTGGCGTGCAGCAGAGGGCATGGCTGCCCGTAGTTCAGAAAATTTTTTAGCCATCAGTTTTTTCCTTCACGTCTAAGTTGTTCCAGATGTTCGTCATACAGTTGATCGGCGATGGGGACATGAACCTCATACCAGCGATCGTCGCCGGTTTTGTCACCCCCGATCAGCAAAATCACCATACGGCGCGAGTCAAAGGCATACAGCGTGCGGTAGGGTCGCCCGGCATGTTGTGTTCGGAGTTCACGCATGTGTCCATGTCTAGATCCCTTAATGCCGCTGCTGTGTGGATGTCCAAGCGACGGCCCCCGCGCCTCCAGCAGCTGAACCGATGCAGCTAAAGAAACCTGCTCAGCCTCCGTCAGACTGCCCCACCAGTCGCCAAATTCATCGGTGTATTCGACATCCCATGTCATGCATCAAATATACCTTCAAAGGAATATTTATTCAAGGCTACAAGCTAGAGAAATCAATCAAAGAATGAAACTCCACGATTGAGAGCTTGTATGACCAATGTTTAACCCGCCATAAACACGGTCAGCACGCCGCTGTAGCCATACACCTGCTGGTGTGCGATTTCGCCTGCGGCCATGAAGCCCACCAAGGGCACGTCGCCCAATGCACGGCGAATCACGTGTAACTCTGCATGGGGTGCGCCGAAGTGCGGGCCGCCTCGGCCGGTGCAACTGATGTAAATCGCGCCTGCGATGCGGCGACCGCGTCGCGACACCTCAGGCGCTTGGCCGGTCATCACCCAAGCCTCGGGCTCCATGTCTTGCGGTTCCAAGGCTTCGCGCATTTCCGTGGCCATGCGCAACAAATCGGCTTTGGCCGATGCGGCATCGCGTTTGCAAAACACCAACTGCATGCCTTCTTTCACCCAATGCGCCACCGCCACGCCATGCCGCACCGGGTCCAAGCCAATGATGTGCCGCACCATGGCCGCATCATCCAAACCGCCTGTGGCGCGCAACACCTCATGGTCGGGTGAAGACAAGCCCACCAGTGTGTCGCGCACCTTGTCAACCGCTGAGCGCGGGTTATCGATCGGCACCTCCAGCGCTTGCATCAAGGTGTACAAAGCAGGTGCATCGTCCAAGGTCAGCACGACGTGTTCTTTCACCGTCGTGATCTGGTGAACTTCTCCAAAAGGCACACAGCCTTGCGTGACACGCGTCATCATGTCAATGCGAGGGCTGAACGCCACGCCACTCAAGCCGCCGCTGTAAACGCCATGGTTCGTGGCCGATGGCTTGGGGTTTGGGTGACGTGCAATCTGAATCACCTCGGAGCGACTTGATGCCAAGCCACCAAAAACCGAACCGCTGCCCGTGCTGTCCGCCAATTCCACAATCAATTCACTCAACTCTGGTGTGTGCGAATCGGCATGTACCAACGCGGTGTGCACTTCAAAGCCTTGCACGGCGGCTTGACCCAAAGGCGCGGTGCCACTGAAGACGCGAAACTCCGATTCGGACAAATCACACAGCATCACGCTCAAGGCAGGTGTGTCGATGTATTCGGTGCTGTTGCCAAAAATACCCACACCGACGGTGCCGCTCCATTGCTTGACGAGGGGTAACTCTTCTGCCAAGTGGTCGATCAATGATTGCGCATGCGCGGCGAAATGGTCGGTGATATAGACCAAACCCAAAGAAGGACGGGCCGCGAAAGCGTCTTGCTCCATGCAAGCGCGCAATTGCGCCAGCACCTCTTCAACCGCAGTTTGCCAATGCGGATGCATGGCATGTCCATTCGGAAACAATTTCATCAAGGTGTGTTTTTTCGGGGCTTGCTGCGGGTTTTGCCAGCGGGCCGGGCGGCGGTTTGACGGGCGCCCGCGGCGCTGGCTTTTTTAGCTATGGGCTGGGTGGCTTTGTCAGAGGTGGCTGCAAACGTGCTGGCATGTTTTTGCATGTCGGCCACGGCCTGCGACGCGATGGTTTGAAACTGCTGGCCGATCGCGCCCCACCATTGCATCGGGTCCACCGCGCTTGATGCGGTGGATGGTTTGGCCTGGTCTTGCGCCGAGCTCTGCTGCGAAGTTTTGCCTGACATGGCTGCAGCCAAGTCAGCCATGCCCACATTCATGCTTTGCAAAGTGGACAAGGTCATGCGTTGCACTTCCAGCGCTTGGATGGTGGCGCTCAAGGCTTTGGCGTTTTGGTCCAACCAAAATTGCACCGACTTCAAATCTTGGATGCGTTTGTCCAATTCGGCAGGGTCCAAAGTGGGGGTAACCCATTGCGCCGCCGAGGGCATGGCAGCGGCGGGGTTGGCCTGCGCAAATTGCTTTAAAAAATCAAAGCCAGGCAAAAAGGGGTCGAAGTTAAAACCTGCGTTGTCAGCCATGGCTTGCCTTCAATGGTTCAGTGGTTGTGGTGTGCATCGGCAGGTTTGCCTGTTGCGCCAGGTGCGTTATGTGTGGTCATCAAATGCAATTCTTGTTGCGATTTCACGCCTTTGGCATCTTCAAACAACAAGGTGAGTTGCACATGGCTATCGACTGGTAATGGCTCTTTCAATCCCATCAACATCAAATGGTAGCCACCGGGTTTGAGCGACACGGTTTTGCCCGCAGGCAATGCCAGCGCAGGCACGCGCTGCATGCGCATCACATCTTTTTCCATCTTCATTTCATGGATCTCAGCCACCGAGGCTGCATCCGTTTTCACACCTACCAAGCGGCTGTCGGTTTTGGCGGTCAGGTTCATGAAAGCGCCCGTGGCTTTTTGGCCTTGTACAGTGGCGCGCACCCAAGCGTCGGTGATGTCGACTTGCGCACTGGCGATGGTTGCAAATGTGTTCAACAAAGCGGCTGTCAAAAGAGGTTTGATCATGTTGAATGCTTTCAAGGTGAGTTGCGGTCGGTGATGAAACCAATCTGTGTCATGCCAGCGCGCTGGGCAGCGGCCATGGCTTGTGCCACGCGCTCATAACGCACGGCGCGGTCGCCGCGAATGTGCAATGGCGGCTGCGGCTGTTTGGCAGAAGCCTGCGCCAACAAGGATTGCAATTGCGTATCGTCCACCAAATTGTCGTTCCAAAAGTAACGGCCTTGTGCATCCACGGTCAAATGCAGCGTTTGCGGCTTGGCCTCTTGCGGTTGGTTGCTGGCACGCGGCAATTCAATGTTGACCGAATGCTTCATCACCGGAATGGTGATGATGAAGACGATCAACAACACCAACATGACATCCACCAGCGGCGTCATGTTGATTTCATTCATCACCTCATCGGTGTTGTCCTGGGTTCCAAAAGCCATGGTTTAAGTCCCTGTTTTCACGCGCGAGCCGGTGACCAGCAAGGCATGCAAATCGTGGGCGAAGCGGTTCATGCGCCCCACGATGGTTTTGTTGGCCCGCACCAGTGCGTTATAGCCCAGTACGGCGGGAATCGCCACCGCCAAACCCAAGGCCGTCATGATCAGCGCCTCACCGATGGGCCCGGCCACTTTGTCGATGGTGGCTTGGCCCGCCATGCCTATTTGCATCAACGCATGGTAGATGCCCCACACCGTGCCAAACAAACCGACGAACGGTGATGTTGAACCGACCGAAGCCAATATGGCCAAGCCCGACTGCAATTTGCTCACTTCGTCATCAATCGCGTTTTGCAAACCACGCGTCACCCAATCACTGGTATCGAGTTGTTGCGACAACTCGGTCTGGGCAGCGCCTGTTTTCAAATGCGACAACGCTTGCTGGCCCTTGGTGGCGACCTCGCGAAAGGGATTGTTCTCTTCGCCGCCCAAAGTTTTGATGGCTTCGTTGATGTTGGCACTGTGCCAAAACGCTTCAATGCGCAGCGCCTGCTTTCGCACGGACAGCAGATTGAGGGCTTTGACCACAATCACCAACCACGAAGCCAGCGACATTGCCAACAGCAGTAACGCCACCGCGCGAATAATGGCATCACCCTCGATCCAAACGTTGATCAGTCCATGGTCTATGTTCATCTCTGCGCCCAAGTTAATTTCTTTGTTGCTCAAAAACAAATGGCACCTTCAGGGCTTTTTCCTCAGCGACACCATTTCTTTTGGCGGGTTTAAATTTCCATGTTGCCACAACATCTTGGGCAAATTTGTCTAAGCGAGGATAAGGGCTGGGTACGACAACCGTTGAACCCTTGACTCGGCCGTTTTTATCGATCTGTACTTCAAGCAAAACTTTTCCGTATTCGCCCATTCGCCCACTCATGGATCGGGTGAATTTTCTATTGAGCTGCTCTAGGTAATCTTTGCTCAAAAACTCAGGCAGTGGTGCCGCCTCCTCCAAAGTATCTGGCGCTGGCTTGGTTGGCGCTGATGCTGGGGCAGCAGGCGCAACCACGGGTGCTGGCGGAATCACGGACACCGGTGCGGGTGCAGCAGGCGCGACAGCAGGTGCCGGTGATGGAGGTGGCAGCGGAACAGCAGGGGTTGCGGCAGTGGCGACACATATTTGGCGAACCCAGTGGAGCCCCTTTGCATGGAGGCGGAATAATCGGTGGCCAGCCCGCTGCCGGGCAAGTTGCAGAGGGCTTTCGCCACGTGGC
>JBJTXF010000297.1:0-12376 GCA_046082145.1 Limnohabitans sp.
GTTAAAGAAAAACTTGCATCTGAGGACGAGCAAAAGCGTGCTGAAAATGATATTCAAAAATTCACAGATAAACACATTGCTGATATAGACAGATTAATTGCACTTAAAGAGCAAGAAATCATGGCTGTTTGAATGAGCACATGCCATGCTTAAGCAGCGTGTCATCACAGCAATTGTTTTGCTGTTTGTAACTTTGCCTGCATTGTTTCATCCATCTCCTGTGGCGATATACGTGTTAGGCATTGTGCTGGTATCGACAGCTTCTTGGGAATGGGGACGCTTGAACAGCTTAAGTTTTTTTTCTGCGTTTGCCATGCCTGCAGTTTGCCTTTTGCTTTTTTCAGCATATTGGTGGCAACATAATTTGCATGTTGTTTCTGAGTTGTACTGGTTAGTTTGTATGGCGATTTGGTGTTGCACCATTTTTGTTTTTCTCATCAGAGGTAGTTCCGCTTGGAAGAGTACCTCGAAAGTCTTGCGGCTTTGCCTAGGTATTTTTTTATTGTTTTCAACTGGTTTGGCATTGCTGCAAGCCAAGTTGATAGGCACGGTGTTTCTGATATCGGTGTTGTGCCTAGTATGGACTGCAGATATCGCAGCATATTTTGTAGGAAACCGATGGGGTAAACGAAAGTTGGCTCCTAGTATCAGTCCTGGCAAAAGTATGGAAGGCTTGGGTGGTGCTGTTGTTGCCGTCTGGTTGTTGGCAATGGTCTGGATTGCAATATCCAGCCATTTCAAAACAGTTTCAGATGATATTTTCAACAAACTTTTTAACTTAGGGTGGTTTTATTTATTCATGGGATTATTCTTGATGACACTCACCAGCGCGGCCGGCGATTTGTTTGAATCACTGATGAAGCGAGCAGCTGGTACCAAAGACAGTAGTCAATTATTACCTGGTCACGGCGGTGTACTAGACAGACTGGATGCTCTGCTACCCGTATTGCCTTTGGCCGTTCTTATTTCTATGTTTTGACGCTCATGAAAAAAACTGTCACTGTCTTAGGGTCTACGGGATCTATTGGCGTCAATACTTTAGATGTGATTTCTAGGCATGCCGAAAAGTTTGAAGTATTTGCTCTCACTGGGGCAAAGCAAATTGAACTTATGTTCAACCAATGCGTGCAATTTAAACCTCAGTTTGCTGTCATGGTAGAGCACGAAGCTGCCAAATTACTTGAGGACAGACTATCTGCTCTCAATATGCCAACTCGTGTTTTGAGCGGTGCTAGGGCACTTTGTGATGTAGCCAGTGATGAGAGAGTAGATATGGTCATGGCAGCCATTGTTGGAGCGGCAGGGTTGGCTTCTTGTATGGCTGCTGCTCTCGCTGGTAAGCGTTTGTTGTTGGCTAACAAAGAAGCCCTGGTAGTGGGTGCTGAGCTATTTATGCAAGCAGTTCAAAAAGGCGGTGCTGAATTGCTGCCCATCGACAGTGAGCACTCTGCCATTTTCCAAACGTTGCCTGAAAATCCTCTTTCATGGCCCTTAACTGTTGACAAAATTATTTTGACGGCTTCCGGTGGTCCATTTCGAACCCGTTCGCCTGATACTTTTAATGAAATCACGCCTGAGCAAGCATGTGCGCACCCGAATTGGGTCATGGGTCGAAAAATTTCAGTTGATTCAGCCACAATGATGAATAAGGCTTTAGAAGTCATAGAGGCTAAGTTCTTGTTTGGAATTTCAGCCTCACAGATTGAAGTGGTTATTCACCCCCAAAGTATCATTCATTCGATGGTTCAGTTTGTTGATGGATCTGTTTTGGCGCAATTGGGTACACCTGATATGCGCATGCCCATTTCCTATGGACTTGCTTGGCCAGAACGGGTCATTAGTGGAGCATCCAAAATTGATTTCAAACAATCCTCACAAATGACATTTGAATCTATGGAAGATCAGGTTCATCAAATGAGATACCCTAGCCTGGCTTTGGCCTGGCAAGCACTTGCTGCTTCACCTGGTACCACTGCTGTATTAAATGCTGCAAACGAAATTGCGGTGGACTTTTTCTTACAAGAAAAAATTCGATTTGATCAAATACATCAGGTGAATTTGTCAGTACTTTCCACTTTTCAACCTGCGCAACCTCGGGCCTTGGAAGATTTGTTGGATATTGATAATCAATCTAGGAGTTTAGCTACGGAATACGCAAAGAAATTGGCGAAAATTTAAATAAATAAGTTTGTATCTTGACCACTATTTGATGTCTTTGCACCATCACTGCTGTATTATCGTTCAGCTGCCCAATACAAATCTCGGTTTACCCATGAAATTCCATTTCTTATCAGGTCTAAAGCAAATACTTTCTGTAATTTTGCTGTCATCAGTTTTGATTGCAACTGTCTTTGCGGTTGAGCCGTTTGAAATTCAAGATATCCGATTAGAAGGATTACAAAGGGTTGAGCCAGGAAATGTACTAGCTACCTTGCCGTTCAAGGTGGGTGAATCGTATTCTGATGACAAGGGCACTTTGGCTATTCGAAATTTATTTGCTTTAGGCTTGTTTAAAGACGTTCGAATTGAACTCAAGGGCAATGTCGTGATAGTTGTGGTGGAAGAGCGTCCCTTAATTTCTTCTGTCAATTTTGTGGGTATTAAAGAGTTTGATAAGGATACTTTGAAAAAAGCTTTGAAGGACATTGGTTTGTCAGAAGGCCGTCCGTTTGATAAAGCTTTGTCGGACAGGGCAGAGCAGGAATTGAAAAGACAATATATCAATAAAAGTTTGTACGGTGCAGAAGTAGTCACTACAGTTGCTCCTGCAGAACGCAATAAGGTCAATTTGAACTTCACAGTGATTGAAGGTGAAGTGTCGAAAATTAAAGAATTTAAGATTGTTGGAAATAAAGCCTTTGATCAATCCACAATCAAGGATCAGTTAGATTTGTCAGAACCAAATTACATGTCTTGGTATACAAAATCTGACAGATATTCACAGGCAAAGTTGAATGCTGACCTTGAAAATATCCGATCTTTTTACCTGTCACGCGGCTACCTTGAATTCAGGGTGGATTCTACGCAAGTTGCGATTTCTCCTAACAAGCAAGACATCAATATCACAATCAACATAACCGAAGGCGCACAATTTGTGGTGAGTTCTGTCGAGCTAGAAGGCTATTACTTGGGCCGAGACAATGAATTCAAATCGCTGATCAGTATTAAGCCCGGTCGTACATACAACATCACAGATATTGTCGAAACGACGAAAGCATTCTCAGAATATTTTGGTAATTTTGGGTTTGCTTTCGCTCGCATAGAACCGCGCTCTGAAATTGACAGGCAAACCAATCGTGTAAAAATTATTTTGCAAGCTGATCCTTCACGCAGAGCTTATGTCCGAAGAATCAATATTTCAGGTAACGACAGAACCAAAGATGAAATCATTCGGCGCGAATTTCGGCAAATGGAGTCTGCTTGGTATGACGGTGACAAGATCCGCAAGTCCAGAGACAGAATAGACAGGCTAGGCTATTTCACTGAAGTGACGGTTGATACACAAGAAGTTCCGGGTACCCCGGATCAGGTGGATATCAATTTGAAAGTCACAGAAAAGCCCACCGGTGCCCTTCAATTGGGTGCGGGATTTTCCTCTTCTGAGAAATTTTTCTTGTCATTTGGAATAAGTCAGGATAATTTTTTCGGTACCGGTAACTCTGTGGGTATTCAGGTCAATACCAGCAAGTACAACAAACTCTACCAACTTAACACCACTGATCCTTATTTCACTGAGGATGGTGTATCGAGGACATTGAATTTTTATGACAGAAACTTGCGGCCTTATGCTGCTTCCACCAATTACTACAACATTTATTCAACTGGACTTGGCGTGAGCTTTGGTATTCCCATCGCTGAAGTTGACACTGTGCATATCGGAATTGCTTACGATAAAACATCGGTTTCTAACGGTTCCGGAATACCTGCGGCATATACCGCCTCAGGGTTTGTGGGAAATGATGTCACCTCGGTGCCCATTACTGTTGGCTGGGCACGTGATAGCCGAGACAGCATGTTGGCACCCAACAAGGGCAAGCTTATTCGACTCAATTCAGAACTTGGTGCATTTGGTGATTTGCACTACTACAAAAATTCAGGTCAATACCAGCAGTACTGGCCTTTGACACGTAAATACACCTTGGCTGTGAATGCAGAATTGGGTATTGGCGGAGGATATAACGGGGAGGATTTCCCTGTATTCAAAAATTACTATGCTGGTGGTCTGGGCTCTGTGCGTGGTTTTATGCAAAACTCATTACAGACGGACACCACTTACAGCCGTTTTGGAGGTGAATACTCCACAGGAGGGGCAAAAAAAATCCTCTTAAATACGGAATTTTTAATGCCTTTCCCTGGTGTGGGTACAGATAAAACGCTTAGATTGTTTACTTTTGTTGACGTTGGAAATGTTTATTCTGATCAAGAGGATATTGATGTTGCTCAACTCAGAAGCTCTGCAGGCTTGGGCTTGAGTTGGATCTCTCCTGTCGGTCCACTCAGGTTTGCCTTTGCCAAGCCGATCAAGAAGTTTGACAACGATAGAATGCAAACCTTTCAATTCCAAATCGGGACGGCTTTCTGATGAACTTCTCACTGATTCGTACGCTCAGCTTTTGCCTGTTGGGCATTTCTTCGTTGGCTTTAAACGCCCAAGAGTTTCGGGTGGGTTTTGTCAACACAGACCGCATCTTTAGAGAAGCCAATACAGCCAAGGTCGCGCAAACCAAGCTCGAACAGGAATTCTCCAAGCGCGAAAAAGAATTGGTTGAAACCGGTAATTCGCTGAAATCGAATGCTGAAAAACTTGAGCGTGATTCCCCTACGCTGTCTGATACGCAGCGTTCCGCTCGTCAGCGGCAGTTGGCGGACCAAGACCGTGAATTTCAACGCAAACGCCGTGAATTTCAAGAAGATCTAAACGCTCGAAAAAATGAAGAACTCCAACAAGTTCTTGAAAAAGCGAACAAAGTGGTCAAACAGGTTGCAGAATCAGAAAAATATGATTTGATATTGCAAGAAGCGGTTTATATCAACCCAAAACATGATATTACCGATAAGGTTATCAAAGTCATCAATAGCGGTAAGTGATGGCGTGTTTACCCTAAAGTTAGGGTTTATCGTCGGACAACTTGGTGGGTATCTTCATGGATCCCCAGAAATACAAATTTATCGTCTTTTTTCTTTGGCTGAAGCTGTTGAAGGAGACATCAGTTTTCTAAGCAATCCTAAATACTCCTCGCAACTCGAAAACAGCCAGGCCAGTTGTATCGTGGTCGGTGAGTCACATCGTGCTGCCGCGATCAGTCGTGGTGCTTGTATAGTCACAGAGAATCCTTACGCATACTGGGCAAAGCTCACGCAACTTTGGGTGGCACAACTTCCTTTCAAGCATTTTCCTCACATACATCCTACAGCTGTGGTTGACCCAACAGCCGTGATACACCCTAGTGCGCGTATCGGTCCATTGTGTGTGGTTGAGGGAGGGGTTAGGATAGGCGAGGGTAGCTGGCTCAAATCACGTGTCACGGTGTCTTCTTTTTGTGAAATTGGAAACCATTGCACTTTGCATTCAGGCGTGGTGGTTGGTGCAGATGGTTTTGGATTTGCTCTTGAGGATCAGCGTTGGATCAAAATTGAACAATTGGGCAAAGTGGTGATCGGTAACCATGTGGAGATTGGTGCCAATAGTTGCATAGACCGAGGCGCGCTTGGTGACACTGTACTTGAAGATGGCGTAATTCTTGACAATTTGATCCAAATTGGACACAACGTGCGCATTGGCAAAAACACTGCCATGGCGGGCTGCTCTGCGATAGCCGGCAGCTCAACAATTGGGGCTTATTGCACCATCGGTGGCGGAGCGGGCGTTCTCGGCCATATTCACCTTACAGACCATGTGCATATTGGTTCATATGCTTTGGTGACACATTCCATCACGAAGCCAGGTACATACAGCGGGGTGTTTCCCATCGATGAAAATGCGAATTGGCAAAAAAATGCAGCCTCGCTGAAACAATTGCACAGCTTACGTGAACGAATCAGAACATTAGAAAAAAATAAAAAACCTTAAAGGTATTGAATGGACATTCACCAGATATTGAAACTGCTGCCGCACCGTTATCCTTTTTTGCTGGTGGATCGAGTGCTGGATATAGATAAAGGCAAGTCCATTGTGGCGCTCAAAAATGTAACCATGAACGAGCCCTACTTCACGGGTCATTTTCCCCACCGACCAGTGATGCCTGGCGTGATGATGCTGGAGGCATTGGCGCAAACTGCTGCGTTACTCTCCTTTCTTTGGATATGGTTCCAGATGACAAGGTGGTTTATTATTTTGCGGGTATTGATTCTGCGCGTTTCAAGCGCCCAGTTGAGCCCGGTGATGCGCTGACTTTAAAAGTTGAGATCGACAGAATGAAAGCTGGTATTTTCAAATTCAAAGCGAAGGCAATGGTTGGAGATGAATTGGCGGTTGAAGCAGACCTGATGTGTACCATGCGTCGTATCGATTAAGCATGGTTAAGATACATTCGACAGCTTGTGTAGATGCTGCCGCTGAATTAGACAGTTCAGTTACGGTCGGTCCTTACACCACCATTGGGCCAAATGTGCGAATAGGTGCACGAACAACTATTGGTTCACATTGTGTTATCGAAGGACGTACCACCATTGGTGTTGACAATCAAATTTTTCAGTTTAATTCTTTGGGGGCGATTCCCCAAGATAAAAAGTATGCCGGTGAGCCATGCGAACTTGTGATTGGCGACAGAAATACCATTCGGGAGTTTTGTACTTTCAATATTGGCACAGCCAATGACAAAGCTGTGACTCGGTTAGGCAATGACAACTGGATCATGGCTTACGTTCATTTGGCACATGATTGTCAAATTGGCGACCATACCGTGTTTGCTAACAGTACGCAGTTGGCTGGACATGTTGAAGTTGGAGATTGGGCTATCTTGGGTGGATTCACAGTGGTTCACCAGTTTTGTCGAATCGGTGCACACAGCTTTACAGCCATGAATTCATTATTGTTTGCAGATTTGCCGCCTTTTGCCATGTGTCAGGGACAACCAGCACAAGTGCGGTCCATGAACTATGAAGGCTTGAAGCGCCGCGGTTACACACTTGCACAAACACAAGCAGTGAAGCAAATGCACAAGTTGTTATACCGTGATGGATTATCGCTTGCGCAGTCTATTGAGCAAATTCAAATGATTTGCAAGGAAGACGAATCCTTGTATTCATTGGTTGAATTGATGGTCTCTTTTTTGTTGTCCGCTTCGCCCTCGCGTGGAATTGTTCGCTGATTCCGGATGGATTCAGTCAAATGAAAACTTCAGTCTCGAAAATTGCCATGGTTGCTGGTGAATCCTCCGGAGACTTGTTGGCCTCTATTCTGATCCCCAAAATGCAATCTGCTTGGCCATCAGTTTCCATGGTAGGAATTGGTGGCCCTGCCATGGTCAAGTGTGGATTCGATGCTTGGTGGCCTTCAGAAAAATTGTCTGTTCGAGGATATGTTGAAGTGATCAGGCATTACAACGAAATTGTGGGTATCAGAAATGTATTAAAAAACCGTTTACTACAATCGCCGCCTGATTTATTCATTGGTGTAGATGCTCCAGATTTCAATCTCGATTTGGCTCATGATTTGCGCTCAAAGGGAATACCCAGTGTGCAATATGTGTGCCCTTCAGTTTGGGCTTGGAGATTCGAGAGAATCAAAAAAATTCGATCCAGTGTTGATCATGTACTTTGCATATTTCCTTTTGAGAAGGATTTGCTTGAGAAACATGACATCTCGGCTACTTTTGTCGGTCACCCTTTGGCAAACTTTATTCCCACTGAGCCCAATAAGTCAGCGGCTAGAGCTCAGCTAGATATTCCCGACGAAGAGCTGGTCGTTGCAGTTTTACCTGGTAGCCGGCGAGATGAAATCCAGCAAATGACCCCTCGGTTTTTAGCGGCGATTGAAATACTTCAATCGAAGTTTCCACGTTTGATTCCTGTGATCCCCGTAGCCCCTGGCATGCTTTCCTTCTTGGTTCCTCACATCAGCCGGTTTTCAAATATCCAGCATCTGAAGTTGGTAGATATGCAAAGTCATGCGGTCATGGCCAGTGCTGATGTCGCCTTGGTAACAAGCGGAACAGCGACATTGGAAACCGCGTTGTTCAAATGTCCAATGGTGATTTCTTATGCCATGCCTTGGCTTTCTTGGTATGTGACGCAAAAAAAGCGGTTGCAGCCATGGGTTGGCTTACCCAATATCCTTTGCGGAGATTTTGTAGTGCCTGAATTACTTCAAAATGAAGCCACACCTCAAGCCATAGCCTCAAGTGTCACAGATTGGTTATCTCAGCCTGAACGCGTGGTGCAGCTCAAAAATACATTTTCTTTGCTACACGAAAGCTTGCGTGCAGACTCAGCCAGCATTGCGACACTTGCCATTGAAAAAATCCTTGCTCATTAAACAGACACTTTTCAATTGGGACAGTCCATCATTGGTGGCTGGAGTTGATGAGGCTGGGCGAGGACCACTTGCCGGGCCAGTATTTGCTGCAGCAGTGATTTTGGATGATTTGATTCCCAATCCTGGTTATGTTGATTCAAAAAAATTGACCGCTAAACAGCGAAATTTTTTATATGAAGACATTAAGGCAAATGCTTTGGCGTTTTGTGTGGCGCAAGCTACTGTGGAAGAAATCGATCAATCAAATATCTTACAAGCCACACTGCTGGCAATGCGCCGAGCAGTCAAAGGTTTGCGTTTGAAGCCTGGTAAAGTTTTGGTAGATGGCAACAGAATACCCGTGCTAGACATTCGCGCTGAGGCGATCATTAAGGGCGATGCTAACATTCCTTGTATTTCTGCTGCTTCGATTTTGGCAAAAGTAGAGCGAGACAATTGGTGCGAATCCATAGATTCTGAATTTCCAGGTTATGGTTTTGCAAAACACAAAGGTTATGGAACTGCTGAACACTTGAATGCTTTGACCACTTTGGGTCCAACCTGTTGGCATCGCAAAAGTTTTGCTCCTGTTGCCAAGAGGCTAAACGATCAATCTCAGGGTTGATGTCTTGAAAGTCAAGCATATTTCATCTAAAGACAATGTCGTTTATAAACGTTTGAGGCTTGCGCTCAAAGATAACAATTCGTACCGAAATAACAAATTTGTCTGTATCGAAGGAGAGCATTTGTGCAGGGCCGCTATAGAGCACGGTTTGCGATTCAAAGAGCTAGTTTTACTGGATAAACAATTACCCACTCAATATTTCAATTGGTGTGATCATGCCGACCAAGTGTTGACCATGACTGAACCATTGATGAGCGGCTTGAGTCAATTGCCTTCGTCGCCATGGCTACTCGCCAGTATTGAATTAGTCCATTTTCCTTTGCCAGACACTTCGCAATCCATAGTGGTTTTAGACAAAATTCAAGACCCAGGAAATGCAGGCTCTATATTGCGAAGCGCTGCTGCTTTCGGTTTTAAACAAATCATGACTACGCCTTCCTCAGTTGGCTTGTGGTCACAGAAAGTGGTTCGAGCTGCGATGGGTTCACATTTTGGTTTGAATTTGTATGAATCTATTGCGATTGAACAGGTGCTTGCAATGGGTCTGCCCGTGTTAGTCACTGATGTTCACCAAGGTACGCTTTTGCACCATCGCACAGAAGAAACTGGTTTGCCTTGGCCATGCGTATGGGTATTTGGGAATGAAGGGCAAGGCATCAGTCCCTCTTGGCTTGCAGGTAATTGTCAAAAAATCAGAATTGCCCAGCCAGGTGGCCAAGAGTCATTGAATGTCGCGGCAGCTGCTGCCATTTGTTTGCATGCCAGTGCTAGTGAACGCATAGAGAAGCCTTAACCAAATTTTCAAAAGAGGCCAAGGATATAATGGTCCACATCTATATCAACCGCACGCCCTTCGCTCGAAAAAAAGCCATTCCCCTTGTATAGTATCCAAAGAGAGTGAATCTCTTTCGTCAAGGGCGTCACCGAATCTCGGAGATCTGAGTGCTTTTGACTCTTCAGGGAAATTGTCCTCCCGCCATTTTGGCGCTTTCAGACGGAACGGTATTCAGGGGGCATTCCATCGGGCACGATGGTCATACTGTCGGCGAAGTGGTTTTCAATACTTCCATGACCGGTTATCAAGAAATCCTGACAGACCCCAGTTACAACCAACAGTTGGTCACTTTGACCTACTCACACATTGGCAACTATGGTGTGAACACCGAAGACAACGAATCTTCTGCAGTGCATGCAGCCGGTTTGATCATCAAAAATTTGCCCATCGTTCATTCCAATTTCCGCGCATCAGAAAATCTATCTGACTTTTTGAATTCAAACCGCACGGTCGCGATTGCTGACATTGATACCCGCATGTTGACAAGGCATTTGCGTGAAAACGGAGCACAAAATGGGGCTATACATGCTTTCCCCATGGGTCATCAGATCACTGACAACGACATCAATCAGGCGGTTGCCCAGGCCAAAGCCGCACCTTCCATGAGTGGATTGGACTTGGCATCCAAGGTAACTGTTGAGAAAGCTTATGCATGGACCCAAACTGAATGGAAGTTGGGTAGCGGTTATTGTGAGGGTAATCAAACCAAATTCAAAGTGGTTGCATTTGACTTCGGCGTCAAGAAAAATATTTTGCGCATGTTGGCACAAAGAGGTTGCGAAGTTACTGTCGTCCCCGCCAACACTTCTGCAGATGACGTGTTGAAGTTAAACCCGAATGGGGTTTTTCTTTCTAATGGTCCCGGCGATCCAGGTCCTTGTTCGTATGCAATTGAAGCCACACAACATTTGCTCAATCGTAAAGTACCAATATTCGGCATTTGTTTAGGGCACCAAATATTGGCTTTGGCTTGTGGAGCCAAGACTTACAAAATGAAGTTTGGTCACCACGGTGCAAATCACCCTGTGAAAGATTTGTTGTCATCCCGGGTTTCAATCACCAGCCAAAACCACGGTTTTGCAGTGGATGAAAGCACTCTGCCTGCGCATTTGCGCGCCACCCATATCAGTTTGTTTGATGGAAGCCTCCAAGGCATTGAAGTGGTCGGGCAACATGCTTTTGGATTTCAAGGCCATCCAGAAGCTTCTCCCGGCCCTCACGACATCGGTTATTTGTTTGACCGGTTTATCCAATCTATGGCGGTATAAAGAAACATGCCTAAACGTACAGACATCAAAAGTATTTTGCTGATTGGTGCTGGTCCTATTGTGATTGGCCAGGCGTGTGAATTTGACTATTCAGGGGTTCAGGCGTGCAAGGCCTTGCGGGAAGAAGGCTACAAAGTCATTTTGATCAACAGCAATCCCGCCACCATCATGACTGACCCGGCGACAGCAGATGTCACCTATATCGAGCCTATTACTTGGAAAACGGTTGAAAAAATCATTGCCAAAGAAAAGCCTGATGCAATTTTGCCTACCATGGGCGGTCAGACTGCACTCAACTGTGCTCTGGATCTGTGGCATCAAGGTATTTTGGACAAATACACCGGCGCCAACACCGGCAAACCCATCGAATTGATTGGTGCTACACCACAGGCGATTGACAAAGCTGAAGACCGATTGAAATTCAAAGAAGCGATGACCCAAATAGGTTTGGGTTCAGCCAAATCGGGTATTGCACACAGCTTGGATGAAGCCTGGGCTGTGCAAAAAACGGTGGGTTTCCCTGTGGTGATACGCCCTAGTTTCACCTTGGGTGGAACAGGTGGTGGTATTGCTTACAACGCTGAAGAATTCGAAATTATTTGCAAGCGAGGCTTAGAAGCCTCACCCACGAGTGAATTGCTGATTGAGGAATCGTTGCTGGGTTGGAAAGAATACGAAATGGAAGTGGTCAGGGACAAAGCTGACAACTGCATCATTGTCTGTTCGATTGAAAACTTAGACCCTATGGGTGTTCACACGGGTGACTCCATCACGGTAGCGCCAGCGCAAACTTTGACTGATAAGGAATACCAAATCATGCGCAATGCCAGTTTGGCTGTGCTGCGAGAAATTGGTGTCGATACCGGTGGTTCAAATGTCCAGTTCTCTATCAATCCCCTCGATGGCCGCATGGTGGTGATTGAGATGAATCCGCGTGTCTCGCGCTCTTCTGCACTGGCCTCAAAAGCTACTGGTTTCCCTATTGCAAAAGTAGCTGCCAAGTTGGCAGTTGGATTCACTTTGGATGAATTGCGTAACGATATCACTGGCGGTGCCACGCCGGCAAGTTTCGAGCCAAGCATTGACTATGTGGTCACCAAAATTCCACGTTTTGCTTTTGAAAAATTTCCTACAGCTGATAGCCGTCTGACCACGCAAATGAAGTCGGTGGGTGAGGTCATGGCGATAGGCAG
>JBJTXF010000298.1:0-5197 GCA_046082145.1 Limnohabitans sp.
CGACTGGCGCGGTCGCAGTGTCTGGTTGGTGGGTGCTTCCAGCGGTATTGGCTTGGCCTGCGCACACGCGTTGCATGCAGCGGGCGCAAAAGTATGTGTGTCTGCCCGCCAAGCCGATCTGTTGCAAGCCTTTGCACACACCCACCCCGGTGCACTGGCTTTGCCATTAGATGTCACCGACGCCTCATCTGTGCGCCAAGCCACGCAACAATTGCACAAACTGCATGGCATTGATACTGTCATTTACTGTGCGGGCTACTACAACGCGCAGTCGGCCGCAGCATACGATTTGCACAGCATGCAAACCCATATGTCGGTGAACTACACCGGCGCTTTATTGTTGCTGAATGAGGTGCTGCCCCATTTGCTGGCCCAAGGTCACGGCCATGTGAGTTTGGTGTCTAGCGTCGCAGGTTATAGGGGCTTACCCAAGAGCCTGGCTTATGGCCCCAGCAAAGCGGCGTTGACCCATTTGGGTGAAGTGCTGTACATGGATTTGAAACCACACGGCATTGGCGTGAGTGTGGTGCACCCCGGTTTTGTGGCCACGCCTTTGACCGCACAAAATTCTTTTCATATGCCTGCGTTGATATCGCCGGAACAAGCAGCGAAAGACATGCTGCAAGGCTGGCGCGAAGGCTTGTTTGACATCCATTTCCCCAAGCGCTTCACCAGATTTTTGAAGCTTTTGCGAATATTGCCCTACCGCTGGTACTTCCCGCTGGTGCGTCAATTCACCGCCTGACACCATGCACGCAAACACCGATGTCCCACAAAGCCTGGTCGATGAACTTGTGATGGCATTTGAACAATTGCAAGCCCATGACATTACCCGCATGGGCGATTGGTATGACGAACAAGCCCGCTTCAAAGATCCCTTCAAAGATGTACAAGGCCTGTCAGCCATACAAGCCATTTTTCAACACATGTTTGACAACCTAGAGCAGCCGCGGTTTGTGGTGACGAGTTGCTTGGTGCAAGGACAAGCTTGTTTTTTGGTATGGGATTTTTTGTTTCGTTTCAAGACCATGCAACCCGGTGTCGAACAACGCATTCACGGCAGTTCGCATTGGGTGTTCGGCTTGAACGCGCAAGGCGAATGGCGTATTCAATATCACCGCGACTATTGGGATGCGGCAGAAGAGCTGTATGAAAAATTGCCCTGGATCGGCAGCTTGATGCGCTGGCTGAAGCGCCGCATCAACAGTTGATACAGGATCAAGCTGGCATGGTGTCGATGAAACTTTGCCGCTGCATCAATTTTTCTTGCAGCTTGTCCAAATTGGGGTAGTCGCGCCGCCAAGCGATGTTGGGGAAGCGAAAGTCCAAGTAGCCCAAGGCACAACCCACTGCGATATCGGCCAAGCTCAGATGTATGGCGGCACACAGGGTGTTATCCGCCAAACCCTTGGACATGGCTGCCAAGGCATCGTGAACTTTGCCCAATTGGCGGTCTATCCATGCTTGACTGCGCTCGGCTTCGCTGCGGCCGACCCAATGCGCTTCCAAGCGTGCGGCAATGGCCGCATCGAGCAAGCCATCGGCCAAAGCCTCCCATACTTTGACCTCGGTGCGTTCACGACCACTGGGGGGGATCAGTTTGCCCACTGGCGACAAGGTGTCTAAGTATTCGACGATCACCCGTGAGTCGTATAACGCTTCGCCTGTTTCCATCAACAAACACGGCACTTTTCCTAAGGGGTTGGACGCGACAATGCTTGTGGTGGCAGCCCATACATCTTCTTGTACAAATTCGTATTCAAGTTTTTTTTCTGCCATCACGATGCGCACTTTGCGCACATAAGGGCTGGTTACCGCACCAATCAATTTCATGGAAAAAGCATTTAAAGAACAGGCCTGTATTTTATCGGTGCGCAGGCGCAAGCATTGTCATAAAAGGCTAAGCCCTAAAATGGTTCCATGATTGATCATGCCATCTCTGCTTTGTCCCCTTTGGACGGGCGTTACGCAACCAAAATGGCTCTTTTGCGACCCTTGATGAGCGAGCAAGGCTTCATGCATCGGCGGGTACAAGTTGAAATCACCTGGTTGATCGCATTGTCCGACAGCGGCATGTCACCTCTACAAGCATTCAGCCAAGAAGCCCGTGAGTTTTTACGTGGCTTGGTCAGCGGGTTTTCCGCGCAAGATGCGATGGCTATCAAAGACATTGAAAAAACCACCAACCACGACGTCAAAGCGGTGGAATATTGGCTCAAAGCCCAGTGCCAGCAAGACCATCTGGGTGCTGCTCTCAAAACAGAATTGGCCAGTGCCGTGGAGTTCATCCATTTTGCTTGCACCAGTGAAGACATCAACAACACCAGCCATGCTTTGCAACTCAAAGCCGTACGTCAACAAGTGTTATTGCCGGGTCTGCAAGCCGTGGCAGACACATTGCGCGACATGGCACACCGTTACGCAGATAACGCCATGCTCAGCCGAACACACGGCCAAACCGCGAGCCCCACCACCGTTGGCAAAGAAATGGCCAATGTGTATGTTCGACTGCAAACCGCTTGGGACCGTATCGCACAAGTGCCTTTGCTCGCCAAAATGAACGGCGCTGTGGGCAACTTCAATGCACATGTGTCTGCGCGATCCGACTTCGATTGGGAATCGTTCGCCAGGCAAGTGGTCGAAGCCAGCGACCACCCTGTCACCGGCCAACCCTTGGGATTGGGCTTGACCTTTCAGCCCTACAGCATACAAATTGAGCCCCATGACTACATGGCCGAATTGTTCGATGCCGTGGCACGCAGCAACACCATATTGATCGATGTGTCCCGCGACATATGGGGCTATGTATCCTTAGGTTATTTCAAACAACGATTGAAAGATGGTGAAATCGGTTCATCCACCATGCCGCACAAAGTCAACCCCATCGACTTTGAAAATGCCGAAGGCAATTTGGGTTTGTCTAACGCCTTACTGCGCCATTTGAGCGAAAAACTCCCTATCAGCCGCTGGCAGCGTGACTTATCTGACAGCACCGTGCTTCGCAACATGGGTGTGGCTTTGGGCTATGCGGTGCTGGCTCATCAATCGCTGCTGCAAGGTTTGCACAAATTGGAACTCAACCAGGCGGCTTTGCAAGCCGACCTGGACAACGCCTGGGAAGTGCTGGCCGAACCGATACAAACAGTGATGCGCCGCCATGGTGTGAGCGGCGCTTATGAACAACTCAAAGACGTTACGCGCGGGCAAAAAGTCACGCGTGAAAATTTGCACCAACTCATTAACGGTTTGCATATTCCTGATGAAGAAAAAAACCGTTTATTGGCATTGACACCCGCTACTTATATTGGCTTGGCCTCCCGATTGGCCAAAAGAGTTTGATGCGTTAACTGCCGGTTGATGCAGGGATTTGTCCTTCTGCGGCGCGCTCTGCGTAGCGGTTAAATCGCCACGAGGACCGCGACAAAGTGATGCGACGCCACACCTGTCTTTTTGCGCCAGGGCTCATTTCTGTCCAGTACTGAACTTCTTCAAATGTTCGGCCACAGCCCTTGCACATCGGGTCACCTTGACTGGTAGAACAAATGGCAATGCAAGGTGTATCGGGCGTGGTGTCGTACCAAGCGCGCCAGGCTGCATAAGCCTTGGCGGGAAAACCTTTTTCAGCGGCCTCATCTTGACGGTGGTAAATCATCAAGGCATACACCTCTGCGAGCGCGCGCAACTCAGGCGCAAGCGTGACCCCGTCGGGCGACGGTTTGAGGGCTCGCCAATGGTTGATGGCCGCTTCAATTTCGGTAATGTGTATGCTGGCCATGGCGGGTCAAGGTTGCGGTCGCAATAACTCTATGCGTATCCGCTCTAATGTGCGCAATCGCGAATCAATGATGTAAGCCTCCTGTTGCGCTGCCAAATCAAGTTGGCCTTGTTGCGACATGCGTTTTGCCAAATCTTGGCCGGCTCGCAAACGGTCGATAGCAGCGACTTCATCCCAGCGCACGGCGCGCGATTCGGCATCGGCACGGATCGCTTGCAGCGGTTGTTCCATTTGCTGATAGCTCTGTGCTGCCAGATCCCAAGCCAAGGGATCGCGTGGGTACTGGGCCAGCCACAGCTGCAAATCGTTAGCAGCTCGACGCGCCATCAACTTGTCCTGAACGGCAAGTTGGCATTGCGCGCGCAACAACAGCCAAGCACGCTGCGCTTGGTTGTCTCTCAATTGGTTCAGGCATTCACTGGCATTTCCGGCCTGGCGCTGTATGTCCGCAACCAACCATTTTGCATGTCGCCATGCCACTGGATCATTTGCAACCACTGTCAATAAGGTTTGTGCGGCTTCGTTTGCTTTAGTCATCTGTCTTTGCTTGGCATAGGCCATGGCGGCCGCATACGCCAAAGTGGCGTAACGTAAAGAATTTGTCTCGAAGGACGATTGTTCGACCTCATAGGTCTTGATCAAATTGTCAATATCCTCGGCTCGGATACTCATCAACGCTCTTGCACGGCCTGCCATCATCAGGTGCTCTAAGGTGCCCGTCTGGCTTTGCGTGCTGGTGGCATCGGCGCCAATCCTGGCTTGCATGTCGCCAATGCGTTCCGTCGTCAACGGATGGCTGCGCAAGTAGGGAAAGCCACCGCTGTCATTCAAGCGTGCGGCTTGTGCCAGTTTTTGAAACATGCTGACCACCCCTTGCGCCTGAAAACCGGCATGCGTGCTGATTGCAAAGCCCAAGCGATCGGCCTCTCGTTCCATGTCTCTGGAGAAGTTCAACTGGCCTTGTGCCACACCGGCAGTACCACCCATGATCAGTGCATTCGCCGCATCAGGGCTTCTGCTGGCAGCCAACACACCCAACAAAAAACTGCCAACTAACCAGGGGGTTTGCTTGGCTTGGTTGTCCTGCATACGGGCGATATGTCGCTGCGTGACATGGCTCAACTCATGGCCCATGACAGCGGCTAACTCGTCGGTGTTCGACACCACCGCAATCAAGCCCAAGTGCACGCCCATGAACCCACCTGGCAAAGCAAATGCATTCACCGAGCGGTCTCTGACCAACAACACATCCCAAGAAAATGTCTCGTCCAATTCCGGCGGCAAATTTCCCAATTGGCTGGCAGATTGGCGCAAAGCCTGCCAGATACTTTGCACATAATCCACCAGCACGGGGTCGTCCATGTAATCGGGGTCACGCATCAGTTGGCGCATGATGGATTCGCCCAACCGCTTTTCCTGCGG
>JBJTXF010000299.1:0-12313 GCA_046082145.1 Limnohabitans sp.
GCCGGTTTTGCGACATGCAAGGCTTAATGAAATATCTGGTGACCGTTCGCCAGGGACGGTGGCCGTACAAACCCCCCTTGTTCTATAATGATCAGCTGGTTTTTTTACCCGCAAGCTTTGCCGAGGAATCACATGTTCAAAACCTTCAATATTGTTTTTGGTGTACTTTTTTTTGGTGTGCGCTGGGTTGCAATGGAATGATCCAGACCCTTATTTGTGGATTCCCCTTTATCTTCTCGCCGCCTTGTCTTGCGCTTACGCCTATAAAGCTGTCATGGCCAAGCGATTGAATATTTTCAATATCGTTTTGTATGCTGTCTACGCGATTTATTTGTTTGTCGCGCAAGATGGCGTCATTTCATGGGCCACAGAACACCATTTTGATTCTTTGACCCGCTCTATGCTGGCATCTGCGCCATGGATAGAAAACACCCGTGAATTTGGTGGTTTGTTAATCATGCTGGTGGTTTGCGCAACGAATTTGTATGTCAGCATTCAACAGGTGTCTCAAGAAAGCTCTAACGAACCGAACGATCAGCAAGCTAACGCCTGAACCTTTAACCCAACGAAAGCCTTTATGTCTTTTTCAAAACTCCTCACCTTGATTGTTGCAAGCGTGTTTGCGTCTTCACCTGCATGGGCACAATCTTCCATTCAATTGGTCAAAGTCGTTGGCGGCTTGAATAAACCGTTGGCCATGGTGCAAGCACAGGGCGATTCGCGCATGTTCGTCATGGAGCAGGAAGGGCATATTAAAGTTCTGGAAAATGGAAAAATTACCTATACGCTGTTGGATTTGACTTCCAAAATTGTGCCATTCCATTCAGATTACAGCGAAACGGGTTTGCTGGGCATGGCCCTGCACCCCAACTTTCACAAAAACGGCAAGTTATACGTCGCCTATTCAGCGCCTTTGGGGTCTGACAGCACTGTGTCACCGGCAGGATATTCGCATCTGAATGTGGTGGAAGAGTTTGTGGTGGGCAAAAACGCGAAAAACACGGTGGATCCTCAGTCTGGCAAGCGCATCCATTCTTTGCCCTGGCCCCATTTCAACCACAACGGACATTGGCTAGGCTTTGGCCCTGACCAAATGCTCTATATCTCGACGGGTGATGGTGGCTACAGCGCTGAATGGACAGAGAAAAAAGCCAACGACAACAGCCAAAAGTTGGACAACTATTTTGGAAAAATATTGCGTATTGATGTGTCTAAAAGCACCAAAGACAAGCCTTATCGCGTGCCTGCTGACAACCCTATGGTCAAGCTAGCTAATGCTTTGCCTGAAATTTGGGCGTTTGGTTTGCGTGATCCATGGCGCTGCTCTTTTGACACCAAGGGTCGCAAGCAACTGATTTGCGGGGATGTTCAAGAGGACAGTTTTGAGTCGATCAAAATCATTGAAAAAGGCAAGAACATGGGTTGGCCTATCGTCGAAGGCTACCTGCGCTGCTTTAGCTGGGAAAACCCCCAGGCCCATAATGACAATTGCGATAAATCAGCCATCAATCCAGCTGTTATCGAATACCCAAATTGTTCTGCTGTTCCAACGGGTTGCAAAGGCATCTCTGTGGCCGGTGGATATATTGACCGAAGCGGCTCTGCCAAATTGCATGGCAAGTACATATTCGGCGATTGGAGCAAGCGGTTTGACCAAAATGACGGACAAATTTTCTTGGCTTCACCCACCCAAAAAGGTGCTTGGACCATGTTAGATACCCAGATAAAAATCAGCGAACCCACTGCCAATGGAAAATTGCCCTACATATTGGCATTTGCCCAAGATGCGAAAGGCAATGTCTATGCTTTGACTGCCGTCAACAGCAAACGAAACAAAGTGTTCGAAGATGCCATTTACTTGGTCAAAGCCGATTGAATACCTGCCCAGGGTTTGTATTCGCGCATGCATGATTCTCTCGGTCAGTGATTTTTACTGGCCCGGGTGTCGGGCCAACCAATAGCTCGCCGCCTCTTCGTAGGCCAGTCCCAGTTCGAGTACGGCCGGATCACCGCGCGGTTGGCCGATCAACTGCATGCCCATGGGCAAGCCCCGCGCATCAAAGCCACACGGCACATTGAGCGAAGGCAAACCAGCCAGACTCGGGTAGAGCACCACCTCCATCCAGCGGTGGTAAGTGTCCATGTGCACCGTGCCTTTGGCTGTGCGGATATCGGCAGGCCAACGTGTGTCAATGTCAAACGGCCAGACTTGGGCGCTTGGCATCACCAACACATCAAAGGCCTCGAACATTTTCAACAGTTGATGGTAGAAAACCGTGCGTTCGGTGCTGGCTTTGAGAAAGTCGTTGGCAGTCATTCCAATCGCTTGGTCGCATTCCCACAAAGCCTCTGGTTTGCATGATTCACGCCCGCGTTCGACCATGGGCGCCAGACGCGATGCGGTCAACACCCGTCGCCATGCCAGCCAGGTTTGCCACACCGCAGGCGGCGAAAACGTCGCCTTGGCGGGATCGACCTGCGCGCCTAAATCGCTCAAGCGTTGCAAACCGTTTTCGCAGGCTTGCAAGATGCCGTCCTCCATGGGCAAATAGCCATTCAAATCACCCAGCCAACCCACGCGAATGCCACTTGATTGGGGGCGCAGTTGTTGCGACCAACCTTTGGGTAAATCGTCCAATGACAAGGGCGAGCGCGGATCAAAGCCCGACATGGTTTCCAACATGCGCGCCAAATCACCGACGTGTCGCGCCATGGGTCCGTCAGTGCTGAGTTGGTTGACCCACACATCGTGCGCTGGAAATGCCGGTACGCGTCCTTGCGACGGACGCATGCCAAAGACATTGTTCCAAGCGGCCGGGTTGCGCAAGCTGCCCATGAAATCCGAACCATCGGCCAACGGCAACAGGCGCTGTGCCAAAGCCACGGCGGCGCCACCGCTGCTGCCACCGGCCGTGTGAGCCGGGTTGAAGGAGTTGCCTGTGGCGCCGAATACTGAATTGAAGGTGTTTGAGCCCAAGCCCCATTCGGGCGTATTGGTTTTGCCGATCACGATGCCGCCCTGGGCTTTGAGTCGCTGCACTAACAAAGCATCGTGCGTGGGAATCTTGTCTCGCAACAGCACAGAGCCGCAGGTAGTGGGAATACCCGCCACGTCGACCAAGTCTTTGAAAGCCAGTGGTATGCCATGCAACCAGCCACGTGAATGCCCGCGTGCCAGTTCTTGATCACAAGCATCGGCTTGTGCAAGCAACAGCTCGTGCTTTTGCAAACTGACCACGGCATTAAAGCGTGGGTTCAGCTTGTCGATACGGTCCAAAAAGGCTTGCATCACTTCACGACAAGCGTATTGCTTTGCGTGAATGGCTTGCGAAAGGGCGGTGGCGCTGAGTTCGTGAATAGCCATGTTGAATGGTTCCAAAATGAATTCGTTTATATTGAAGCTGATCTTGGAATGTAGCGGCCAACCGGCCGAGGGGAAAAACATGTCACGCCGACTTTTCGTCCAAGCCATTGCCTCACTGGCAGTGGCTTCAGTCTTCACTTTGGAACTGCACGCTCAAAACACGGTTCCCGCCAACAAGGTGCTTCGTTTTGTCCCGCATGCCAACTTGGCGGTGCTCGACCCCATTTGGACCACCGCGTATGTCACCCGAAACCACGGGTACATGATTTACGACACCTTGTTTTCAGAGGATGCCAAAGGAAAAATTCAGCCGCAAATGGTGCAAAGCTACAGCACCAGCAAGGACGGCAAAGTCTGGACTTTCAAGCTGCGCAGTGGTTTGGCTTTTCATGATGGCAAACCCGTCACCAGTGAAGACGTGGCTGCATCGCTCAAACGCTGGGCATCGCGCGACACCATGGGTGGAGTGCTGTTCAATTTTGTAGACAAGCTAGAGACCCCAGAGGCAGACACCTTGCGAATGGTGCTAAAAGAACCTTGCGCGATTGTGTTGGAGGCCCTGGGTAAAGCATCTTCCAATGTGCCTTTCATCATGCCGGCGCGCATTGCTTCCACCCCTGGCACCGAGCAAATCAAAGAACACATAGGCTCTGGCCCCTTCGTGTTCAAGGCCGATGAGTTCAAACCCGGTTCGGTGGTGGTGTATGAGCGAAACACCAAGTATGTGTCGCGCAGTGAACCGCCCAGCGGCCTGGCCGGCGGTCGACCCGTCAACTTTGACCGCGTGGAATGGGTCATCATTCGCGACCCGCAAACCCAATTCAATGCCATCGTGGCCGGTGAAGTTGACATGATTGAGCAACCCAGCTTCGAGCAGTATGAAACGCTGAAGAAAACCGCTGGTGTCAAGTTAGAAGACTTCACGCCAGCAGGTTTTCAATACATCATGCGCTTCAACCATTTGCATCCGCCATTCAACAACCCCAAAATCAGACAAGCCGCCATGCTCGCTGTCGGGCAGCAAGCGTTCATCAATACCCAAGTCGGTGTGCCAGAGTTGGTGCGTCTGTGTCGCAGTATTTACCCGTGCAGTTCGGTCTATGCAGACGAAAACACCCCCGGCTTCAGTGGCGTGGCCAACCCTGCCAAAGCGCGTGAATTGCTCAAAGAAGCGGGTTATGACGGCACGCCCATCGTGATGATGCGCCCCACCGATTTGTCGGCCATCACCAAATTGCCCTTGGTGGCCAAGCAACAATTGGAAGCCGCTGGGTTCAAAGTCGATTTGCAGCAAATGGATTGGGCTTCACTGGTGGCGCGACGCGCTAAAAAAGAACCGCCTGCGCAAGGTGGCTGGAACATGTTCTTCACCACTTGGAGCGCACAAGACATCGACAGTCCGCTGACCAGCGCCATGCTCAATGCCAAAGGGGCTGCTGGTTGGTTTGGTTGGCAGGACGAACCGCGCATTGAAGCGCTAAAGGCCAAATTTGCACGAACGCACGAGGCCTCAGAACGCAAAAAAATTGCCAGTGGTATTCAGGCCTTGGTGTATGAAACCGCCGCCTATGTGCCTCTGGGCGAGTACCGCAACCCCACGGTCATGCGCATCAACATCAGCGGTTTGCTGCAAACACCGGGCACACCGGTGATATGGGGACTGGCCAAGCGCTGACATGGCAAATTTCTTGTTTCGTCGTTTGCTGGCTGTGTTGCCGGTGCTGCTGGTCGTGTCTTTGCTGGTGTTTTTCATGTTGAGGCTGGCACCGGGCGACCCGGCGGCTGTCATAGCAGGCAACAACGCGACCAGCGAAGACATTGCACACATTCGTGAGCGCATGGGTTTAGACCAACCCATACCGATGCAATATGCACGCTGGCTCAAACAAGTGGTGCAAGGCGATCTGGGCTATTCGTATTACCTTGGCAAACCGGTCACCGCTTTGGTGGCGCAACGCTTGGAGCCGACGCTGTCGCTGGCACTGGGCACAGTCCTGCTGGCGGTCTGTATCGCGGTGCCTTTGGGCAGTCTGGCTGCGTGGCGCATGGGAGGATGGCTGGACCGCGGTCTCTCGGCGTTTTCAGTCGCAGGTTTTTCGGTGCCGGTGTTTGTCATTGCCTACCTATTGATTTATGTGTTTGCGATGCAGTTGCAATGGCTACCGGTGCAAGGCTATAAGCCGTTAGGAGGCCCCCAGTCGCAAGGCACATGGGCATGGATGCGACAACTGATCTTGCCTTGGCTGACTTTGTCGACGGTGTATGTGGCGTTGATTGCTCGCATCACCCGTGCGAGTGTGTCTGAAGCTTTTCAAGAGGACTACATACGCACAGCGCGGGCCAAAGGTTTGAGCGAGCAAACGGTCCTGGTGCGCCATGCCCTGGCCAATGCAGCGGTACCTATCGTGACCGTGGTCGGCATTGGCGTGGCGTTGTTGATCGGCGGTGTGGTGGTGACGGAAACCGTGTTTGCCATTCCGGGGTTGGGGTCGCTCACGGTCGATGCAGTGCTCAACCGCGACTTCCCTGTCATTCAAGGACTGGTCTTGTTGTTTTCACTCAGCTATGTGTTGATCAATCTGCTGGTGGACACCAGCTATGTGTGGCTGGATCCGAGGATTCGTCACTGATGGCCACTTTGCAACAACGTTTGTGGCAGCACGGATCGGTTCGCTTTGGCGCGGCGGTGTTGTTGTGTGTGTTGGGTATTTCTTTGGCCGCGCCGTGGCTGGGCACGGTAGACCCTTCAGCGATGGACGCTAATGTCATCAACCAAGCGGCCGGCAAAAGCGGTGCGTTCCACTTGCCTGACGGCAGCGTGGTGCAACACACGTTTTGGCTGGGCACGGACAACTTCGGCCGCGATGTCTACAGCCGCGTGATGTATGGCGGCCGTGTTTCGTTGGTGGTCGGTGTTTGCACCGCTTTGTTGGCGTTGTCGCTGGGTGGTGTGTGTGGCATGTTGGCGGGTTATTTCCGCCGGGTTGATGCCGTGTTGATGCGTTTCATGGATGGTTTGATGGCCATTCCGGCGGTGTTGTTGGCGATTGCGCTGGTCGCGGTCTTGGGTGCCAATGTGGCCACGGTGGTGGTGGCCATCGCCATCCCAGAAGTGCCGCGCGTCACGCGTTTGGTGCGGTCGTTGGTACTGAGTTTGCGCGAGGAGGCCTATGTTGAAGCTGCGCGTGCCTTGGCCACGCCAACGGTGGTGATCTTGTGGCGTCACGTATTGCCCAACGCCATGGCACCGTTGCTGGTGCAGGGCACATTTGTGGCGGCATCGGCGGTGCTGACTGAGGCCATCTTGAGTTTTCTGGGGCTGGGTTTGCCGCCCGATGTGCCCACCTGGGGCAACATCATGGCCGAGGGACGTGTGCAGTTCAGCATGCAGCCCGGCAATGTGCTGTTTCCAGCGATGTTTTTGGTGCCCACGGTGTTGGCCATCAATCTGCTGGGGGACGGTTTGCGCGATGTGCTTGATCCCAAATTTGCCAAGCGGGTAGGGTGATGGGCACACCTGTTTTGTCTGTCAACCACCTGTCGGTCGCTTTGCCTGCAGGGGCGGATCGCGTACATGCCGTGCAAAACATATCGCTCACGCTGAACACGGGCGAGACCTTGTGCGTGGTGGGTGAATCGGGCTCGGGCAAGTCGGTATTGGCCATGACCGTCATGGGCTTGCTTGCCCGCGAATTGCGTGTGAGCGAGGGCGAGTTGCATTTGCAGGGGGAGTCCCTATTAGCACTAGATGATGCTCGATGGCGGCGTTTGCGTGGGCAGGCCATGGGCATGGTGTTCCAAGAACCCATGACCGCGCTCAACCCGGTGATGCGTTGCGGCGAACAAATCGACGAGGTGCTGCGCTGCCACACCGATTGGCCAGTGCTGCAAAGGCGAGAGGCGGTGTTGGACATCATGCGACAAGTGCGTTTGCCAGAACCGCAGCGCATATTGGACAGTTATCCGCATCAACTCAGTGGCGGGCAAAGACAACGCATCGTCATCGCCATGGCCATGGTGCTCAAACCCGCCTTGCTGATCTGCGACGAACCGACCACAGCGCTGGATGTGACCACGCAACAAGAGATTTTGAAATTGATCCGGCAGCTGCAACAAGACAGTGGCACCGCGGTACTGTTCATCACGCACGACATGGGTGTGGTGGCGGATATTGCAGACCGGGTGTTGGTGATGCACAAAGGTTTGGTGGTTGAGCAAGGCCATTGCCAGCAAGTGCTTAAGCAGCCTGTGGCCGATTACACCCGCAACTTGTTGGCAGCGGTGCCTGGCATGATGCCGCCCGCGCCTCGGGTATTGACAGATTCGGCACCGGTGCTGCGGGTGCAGGGCTTGGGCAAAACCTATGTCAACCGCGAGTCATGGACCCGTGTGCGGCGCACCGATGCTTTGCGCAACGCGAGTCTGTCATTGCGAGCAGGCGAAACATTGGGCATCGTCGGTGAATCTGGGTCGGGCAAATCCACATTGGCGCGTTGTGTGCTGCGCTTGATTGATCCTGACAGCGGAGCTGTGTTTTGGGGGCAGGACAATATCGCTGGCTTGTCTGAGGCCCAATTGCGCCCACTTCGTCATCGCATACAAGTGGTGTTTCAAGACCCCAACCGATCGCTTAACCCGCGCATGCGCGTGGGTGAATCCATCATGGAAGGTGCGCGCAATTTTGGTTTGAACAACCACGAAGCGCAGGAACGTGGCAAGGCCTTGCTGGCAAAAACCGGCTTGCCCGCCAATGCCTGGAACCGTTATCCCAGCCAGTTCAGCGGCGGTCAACGCCAGCGCATTGCCTTGGCCCGTGCTTTGGCCTGCCAGCCCGATGTGTTGGTGGCCGATGAAGCGGTGAGCGCGCTTGATGTGTCGGTGCAGGCGCAAATTTTGGAACTCCTGCGTGCGGTTCAACGCGACATGGGTTTGGGGCTGCTGTTCATCACGCACGATTTGCGCGTGGCGGCGCAGTTGTGCGATTCGGTGATCGTCATGCTCCAGGGCCAGATCGTCGAGCATGGTGCCACTGCACAGTTGTATGCGCATCCACAACACCCCTACACCCAAAATTTGCTGGCCAGTGTGCCCGGGGTGAATGCATGACCCAGGTGTTCATCGCTGGGTTTCAACACGAAACCAATACCTTTGCGCCCAGCTTGGCCGATTGGCAGGCGTTCAACCGAGGCGATGCATTTCCGGCGTACATACGCGGCGAGGCCATGCAAACCCAGTTCACGGGCGTCAATATTCCGGTGGGCGGATTCATCGATGCTGCCAAGCGCCATGGTTGGAAGTTATGGCCGTCGGTTTGGGCAGGCGCGAGTCCGTCTTCGTTTGTGACCCGCGATGCGTTTGAGCGCATTGCCACCGACTTGTTGCACGATCTGGCGCAAGCCTTGGCGCAAGGTGTGAACGCGGTGTACCTGGATTTGCATGGCGCTGCGGTGGCCGAGCATGTCGATGATGCAGAGGGTGAGTTGTTGGCCCGTGTTCGGTCTTTGGTGGGCGCACATATGCCGATCGTCGCCAGTTTGGATTTGCATGCCAATGTCACACGCCGAATGCTTGATGTCGCCGATGCCTTGGTCGCTTACCGCACCTATCCGCATGTTGACATGGCGCAAACCGGCGAGCGCGCTGCACAATTGTTAAAGCGCAGAATGCAGCTGGGGCGGCGTCAGTCATTGGCTGCGCACCGCTTGCCTTATTTGATTTCGCTCAACGCCCAATCCACTTGGCTCGAACCGGCCAAAACCATTTATGCGGCCATGGACGACATCGACCGTGCACAGCAATCGGTGGTGAGTTTTTGCATGGGCTTTCCTGCGGCCGATTTTGAAGAATGCGCGCCTGTGTTGTGGGCATACGCTGACACCCCAACGCAGGCGCAATATGCCGCCGATGCACTGCTTGCTTTGGCTTCGCCTGCTGCCCAGTGGCGCATGGATTTTTTGCCAGCCAAAGAAGCCGTCTCCCATGCCATGGCTTGGGCCGAGCAATACCCGCAACCGGTGTTGATCGCGGACACGCAAGATAACCCGGGCGCGGGCGGCGACAGCAACACCACCGGCATGTTGCATGCACTGCTGCAACAAGGCGCTGGAAAGCGATTTCCTTCGGCGGTGGCATTGGGTCTGATGTACCACCCCGAGGTGGCGTCCAAAGCCTGTGCGGCCGGTGCAGGGGCTGACATCGATGTGGTGCTGGGCGTGTCGGTGCCCACCTACAGTGGCATGAGCGATGCGCCTGTGTCCGCCCGCGCCAAGGTGGTGTCGGTGAGCGACGGACGGTGCGTGCTCAAGGGCCCGATGATGCGCGGCATGGTCAGCCGTTTGGGGCCCAGTGCCTGCTTGCACATAGAAGGCGTGCTGGTCGCTGTGGTGAGCGGCAAAGCCCAATTGTTTGACCGCGAGATGTTGCGTATGTTGGGTATCCAACCCGAGGCCATGAAAATCCTGGTGCTCAAAAGCTCCAACCACTTTCGCGCCGATTTCGAGCCGATCGCCAGCCAAGTGCTGGTGGCCAGGGCCAGCGGTCCGATGGCGGCAGACCCGGGCGATTTGCCTTGGCGCAAACTCAGTACCCACACCCGCACCCGCGCATGACACAGAGGAAATCCCATGGATGATTTGACACAACGCACGGCCGAGCAATTGCTGGCGCTCTACCGTGTGGGTGCGGCATCACCCGTGGATGTCACGCGTCAGGTGTTGCAACGCATCGCCAGGCTCAACCCTGTGCTCAACGCGTTTTGCTGGGTCGATGAAAACGCCGCCATGGCCAGTGCGCAACGCAGCGAACAGCGTTGGCATGCGCATCGTCAACACGGCAGCGCCGTGGGCGCATTGGAAGGCGTGCCCGTATCGATCAAAGATTTGATCTTGACCAAAGGCTGGCCCACATTGCGCGGCAGTCACACGGTGGACCCCGCACAAGCGTGGAAGGTAGACGCTCCGGTGACAGCAAGATTGCGCGAAGCGGGTGCGGTGTTGCTGGGCAAAACCACCACGCCCGAATTTGGTTGCAAAGGCGAAACCAATTCCTTGTTGACCGGCATCAGCCGCAATCCATGGCATACGGACCACACGCCCGGCGGCTCCTCGGGCGGCGCATCCGCAGCGGTATCGGCGGGCTTGGGGCCTTTGGCGGTGGGTACCGACGGGGCGGGCAGCGTGCGCATACCCGCCGCGTTTTGTGGCAATGTCGGCATGAAACCCAGTTTTGGGCGGGTACCTGCGTACCCACTGTCGCCGTTTGGTTCGGTGGCGCATTTGGGGCCGCATGCCATGACCGTGACCGATGCGGCCTTGATGATGAACGTCATCACCCGAGCGGACGCTCGGGATTGGACGTCGTTGCCTTTTGATCCCGTGGACTACACCTTGGCACTTCATCAAGGGGTCAAAGGTTTGCGTGTGGCGTATTCGCCGACCTTGGGATATGCGAAAAACGTGCATCCGGAGATCGCCGCAGCCGTGGAAAAAGCGGCTTTGTATTTGAAACAGCTCGGCGCGCATGTAGAGCAAGTCGATCCTGGCATCGACGATCCGTTGGACATCACCACGGGTTTGTGGTTTGCGGGTGCTTATCAAGTGTGGCGCACTCTCAACCCATCGCAACAAGCGTTGACCGATCCAGACTTTGCCGCGCAAGCCGCGTTGGGCGAACGCTTGGATATCAACCAAATCCATCAACTGAATCAGCGACGCGGCCTGCTGGGCTCGCACTTGCGCCAGTTCATGCAGCAGCACGACCTGATATTGACGCCCAGCACGGCGGTGCCTGCCTTCCAGGCCCGAGCGGCAGGACACAGCCCGATGGATTCAGCGGCCATGCTGGGTTGGACCCCTTTCAGCTACCCGTTCAACCTGTCGCAACAACCGGCGATCAGTCTGCCCTGTGGCCTGACCCAAGAAGGTTTGCCCATGGGCGTTCAGTTGGTGGGCCCGATGTTTGGCGATGCCTTGGTATTGCGTGCGGCCAAGGCGCTTGAATCGTGTTACGACTGTTTGCGACCGGTATGGGATGCGGGTCAGGCGCACGCCCCAGCGGCCGGTGCCTGAAACGATGCTTGCTGGCGCATAATTCGCGGCTATTTTTCCTGCTCAGCTGCCATGACCTTCATAGCCTTAGACGTTGGTAACACCCGTTTGAAATGGGCCATGTATGCCCGCCATTCGGTAGACGCACCCTTGTTGGCACAGGGCGCTGTTTTTTTAGAAAACATCGACCGCTTGGCCGAGGAAGATTGGAAATCGTTGCCACCGGCCACCCGCATGCTGGGGTGCATCGTGGCGGGTGACGCCTTGCGTCGCCGGGTTGATGAACAACTTGAGTTGTGGGATGTGATGCCGAGTTGGGTGGTGCCATCCCTCAGCGAAGCCGGTTTGCACAACGGTTACGACCACCCCTCTCGGTTAGGTGCCGACCGCTGGGTGGCCATGGTGGGCGCATTGGCACGCATGCGTGCCCAAACCGCCGGCAACCCCCCCCGTCCGATGGTGGTGGTGATGGTCGGTACCGCGGTGACGGTGGAAGCCATCGATGCACAAGGCCATTTTTTGGGGGGATTAATCTTGCCCGGCCACGGCATCATGTTGCGAGCGCTGGAGTCTGGCACCGCCGGATTGCGCGTGCCCACCGGCGAAGTGCGTGAATTTCCCACCAACACCAGCGATGCCTTGACCAGTGGCGGCACCTTTGCGATTGCCGGTGCGGTCGAACGCATGTTGCAACATGTGCGCGCGCATTGCAAAGCCGAACCCTTGTGTTACATGACCGGTGGTGCCGGGTGGAAGATGGCACCCAGCATGTCAGTGCCATTTGAGTTGGTGGAAAGCTTGATTTTTGACGGCTTGCGGCAATTGGCCGCCACGCGATTCAGCGCAAGCTAGCCACTTGCACCGCGCAGTCGTAGAACACCGGTGCGCGGCCCATATCGGTGAG
>JBJTXF010000300.1:0-2435 GCA_046082145.1 Limnohabitans sp.
GGCTACACCATCGAGTTCGCAGGTTCGGCCATTCGTGCGCTCAGCATGGAGGGACGCATGACGGTTTGCAACATGGCGATCGAAGCCGGTGCACGCGCTGGCTTGGTGGCGGTCGATGACAAAACCATTGCCTATGTGAAAGGCCGCCCTATGGCACCAGGCACCGACCGCACCAGCGGACAGTTTGTCGGTGGCGTTGAATGGGACCAAGCGCTGGCGTATTGGCAAACCTTGCATTCCGACGCAGACGCGCATTTTGATGCGGTTGTCTCGCTCGATGCCGCGCAAATCGCCCCGCAAGTGACCTGGGGCACTTCGCCTGAAATGGTGTTGTCTGTGCTGGACAAAGTTCCCGATCCCGACAAAGAAAAAGACGCCAACAAGCGCGATGCCATCGAACGTGCATTGGCTTACATGGGACTGGAACCCGGCAAACCCCTGGCTGATGTGTTTGTCGACAAAGTGTTCATCGGTTCGTGCACCAACAGCCGCATTGAAGACATGCGCGAAGCTGCCCAGGTGGTAAAGCATTTGGGACAAAAAGTCGCGTCCAACATCAAGTTGGCGATGGTGGTGCCCGGCTCGGGGTTGGTAAAAGCACAAGCCGAGAGCGAAGGATTGCATGAAATTTTCAAAGCCGCCGGTTTTGAATGGCGCGAGCCTGGGTGTTCCATGTGCCTGGCCATGAACGCTGACAAACTCGAACCCGGCGAGCGTTGTGCCTCCACCAGCAACCGCAACTTCGAAGGCCGGCAAGGCAATGGCGGGCGCACCCATTTGGTCAGCCCGGCCATGGCTGCAGCGGCGGCCATCCACGGCCATTTTGTTGATGTGCGTCAGTTCAGTGTTTGATTTTTTTACAGATGACTCAACAGCAAAAAATTTTGGAGGCCTTGCTATCTGGGCGACGCGATCAAAAAGTCAAACAAGTCCGAGAAGTCTTGCTGAAATACCAACTGGCTAAAGGAGTCGATAGTGATGAATAGCAAATATGAAATCATCATCTACTGCAGCAATGAAGACAATTGCCTCATCGCAGAAGCCCCCGAACTCGCAGGTTGCAAGGCCGATGGCGACAGTAACGCCAACGCACTTGCCAATGCCCGAGCCATCATTGACGAGTGGATTGAAACTGCCCTCCTGCAACACAGAGTCATTCCTCAACCTAAAGGGCGTTTGCTATTTGCTTGAATCGAAAAACAATCATGCAAAAATTCCATATACACAAAGGCCTGGTCGCTCCCATGGACCGCGAGAACGTCGACACCGATGCCATCATCCCCAAGCAATTTTTAAAGTCGATCAAGAAAACCGGTTTCGGCCCCAACCTGTTTGACGAATGGCGGTACCTCGATAAAGGCGAACCGGGACAAGATCCTGCATCACGTAAGCCCAATCCCGATTTTGTCTTGAACCAACCGCGCTACGCAGGTGCATCCATTTTGTTGGCGCGTAAAAATTTTGGTTGCGGCTCTTCACGCGAACATGCCCCCTGGCCCTTGATCAATATGGCTTCAGAGCTATCATTGCGCCAAGCTTCGCCGACATCTTTTTCAACAACTGTTTCAAAAATGGTTTGTTGCCGATTGTTTTGTCTGAAACACAAGTGGGCAAATTGTTCGATGCTTGTCATGCTTTTCCAGGCTATCAACTCACGGTCGATTTAGAACGCCAAGTGGTGTTGCAACCGCAAGGCGAAGAACTGCCGTTTGAAGTGCAAGCGTTTCGCAAATACTGTTTGCTCAATGGCTTAGACGACATTGGCTTGACGCTCAAGCATGCCGACAAAATCCGCGCTTTTGAAGCCGCGCGTTTGGCCACCAAGCCTTGGTTGGCCCATACCTTTCAAGAAAGTCATTCATGAAAATTGCCGTTTTGCCAGGCGATGGCATTGGTACCGAAATCGTTGCCGAGGCCATCAAGGTTTTGAAATCGCTGGACTTGCGCTTTGAGATGGAAACCGCCTTGGTCGGCGGTGCCGCTTACGATGCACACGGCCACCCTCTGCCTGAAGCCACATTGAAACAGGCCATGCAATCGGACGCGGTGTTGTTCGGTGCGGTCGGCGACTGGAAATACGACACACTGGATCGCCCGTTGCGGCCTGAGCAAGCGATCTTGGGTTTGCGCAAACACATGGGTTTGTTTGCCAATTTCCGCCCCGCTATTTGCTACAAAGAATTGGTCAATGCGTCCAGCCTCAAACCCGAATTGATCGCTGGCCTGGACATTCTCATCATCCGCGAGTTGACCGGTGACATTTATTTCGGCCAACCGCGCGGCAGACGTGTCGCCCCCGATGGTGCGTTCGCCGGTGCCGAAGAAGCCTTTGACACCATGCGTTACACACGGCCTGAAATCGAACGCATTGCGCGGATGGCATTTGAGGCCGCGCGCAAACGCCACAAGCGCGTGACCAGCGTGGACAAAGCCAA
>JBJTXF010000301.1:0-3159 GCA_046082145.1 Limnohabitans sp.
AAGTGCTTGGTTTCGACCCCATAACCGCAGTGAAGACATTGAAAATTTGTTCATGGTGGGTGCCAGTACCCATCCAGGTGCTGGTATACCGGGGGTCTTGATGTCCGCCAAAGCCCTGGAAACTGTCATTCCCGATGCAGTCCGCTTTAAACCATCCACTCCATGACGAGCACCCTTTTGGTATTGAATCAGACTTGGGCTGTTACGCAGCGACTTTTGCTTGAGCAATGGCGGCAAAAGAGAGGGCTGGTTTTCTGGGCTCTGTTCCCGGCGACCATGATGCTACTTTTTGGTTGGGTTTATGCCAACAACATCAGCATGCGCGCTGGCTTAGATGCAGCTGCTGCAGGGATATTGGTAGGCGCAGCCCTGTTTTTCAGTTGCTTGGGCGGTACGGTTGCCATCATTGCAGCAGAGCGTGAACGAGGCACCCTCTCTCGCTTGCAAACCACACCTCTGCGCCCCTTCGCATATTTCTTCGGGGTAGTGCTGTCTCAACTGCTGCTGGCGTTGATGCAAGTGGTCATGCTCTATAGCATTGCTTTTTTGATGGGCGTCCGATACCACGGTAGTCTGTTGTTGGGTGGCTTGGTCTTGCTACTTTGCGTGTTTTCCTATGTGGGTATGGGATTTTTTCTGGGTGTGCGATTTGCCAGACGAAGCGAAGAAGTGGTGGTTGCCTTGTCTGCCATTGGTGTTCCTATCTTGGTGCTCGGCGGTACTTTCTTTCCGCTTGAAATCATGCCGCAAGCCATGCAAAACCTTGCTCAAATCAACCCAATACTGCACATGAATCAGGCCTTCAAAGGTGTTGCAGCATATGGTAAAAACTTTGTCGACATTCGCTTTGAATTGATATTTCTTTTGGGGTTTTGTGGTCTGTGCCTGACTTTGGGCATAGGTTCATATCAGCAACTGCTTGACTCGGACAAAAACCGATGACAACCGCACTGGAAATTAACGAGATCCACAAGGCGTTTGGCAAACACAAGGTCCTTGACGGGTTTAGTCTTCGGCAAGAGAGCGGTGAAATTTTAGGACTGCTTGGCCCCAATGGCTGTGGCAAATCAACTGTTTTGAACATCATTTGCCGATTGCTGTTGCCAGACGTTGGACAGATCAGTCTGATGGGCCAACCGCTCAATCGAATGAATAACAAAGATCGTTCGCTAGTTGGATATTGTACTCAACGTTGCGCGCTTTATCCCGATTTATTTCCCGCTGAGAATCTGCATTTTTTTGGACGGATTCACGGTCTTTCGGCCCACGAGTGTCAGCAACGTGTTGCTGAGCTGATGCACACTTTTTCACTGAATACCTTCGCAAGGACACGCGTTGGACAGCTTTCGGGTGGTTGGCAACAAAGGTTGCACTTGGCTGCGGCTTTGATTCACCAACCTGCCCTGTTGGTGCTAGATGAACCCACAGCAGCTGTTGACGTTGAAGCACGCTCGGGGCTTTGGCGACTGATAGAGAATTTGCGTGATCATGGGATGACAATTTTGTTGACCAGCCATCATCTTGCAGAAGCTGAGAGGCTTTGCAACAAAGTGGCCCTGATGCGCAACGGCAAAGTGGTGGCCACTGGTAGCGTGGCCGACTTGCTCGTTCGCATGCCAGGTCAGGCGGTGGCAATGGTTCAGTCCGAAGACCCCGAAACCATCACCCAGCGTGCGATGCTGCGGGGATGGACTGTTAGAAAGCAAGCGGGGCATATCAAGCTCTTTCTGCCGCAAAACTTGGACCTGCGTGACATCATGGAGGCGCTGGACGGCGCCAAGCTGACATCACTGAGCGTTAAACCTGTCAGCTTGGATGATGCTTATATGGAGTTCATTGGTGAAGATTCGTTGATCCAAATTTAAAGACACAAAAATCGCAGATTTTGGCTTTTGCCTATCAGTGTGTGAATATATGAGTGAATAGGCTCTCAGCACCAGCATGATCTGTTCGCATGCATTCATCGTCCGAGACTCTGAATGACCACCAGTCCTTTGGGTGTGTCTAAATGGACAGAAATATTCGCATTGCCATGGGCTATTTCTGCATCCTTGAAATAAATCGCTTCATAAGCAGTTCGCAATTTTTCAGCAGCAGGATGCGAGACCGTGATTTTTTGCAAACCCACGCCAGAAAGAGGCAAGTTGTTGCACGGGTGCATCCGCATGGGCTCAATGGCATTCGGCTTACCCCATTGGATCAAAGTCGGCAGTGCGCCATTGAATTGTCTTTGACCGTCATTACGCACGGTGATTTGCCAATCAAGCAGCCCTTTATCGGTTTGACGCTGGGCAAGTACGACCGACCCGATGTCCAAACCCTGCGCTTTCCAAGTATTGCTTGCGGCATGAATATCTGTGATGCTCACGACAAAATGTATCAAAGTAGGCTGTTGAGCAATCGATGCTTGTAAAGCATCGTCATCCAGGTCGAACCAACGCTTGTGCGTACTGCTTTGGTAGGTGGAGGCGAAGGGATTGATTGCGATGATTTCAAAATAAGCCGAGGCAAAACGCGGCGTTGCAATTTTGAACAAACGATTGTGTGTACCGAATTGTTCATGTGCACCGCCCGCATGGGGTGTGATGCCCAAAGTGGCTTCGCACCAAGCGACGCCCTGTTCAAGGCTGCGGGCCGCAACCACCAAGTGGTCTATATTTGATTCAAGAATGGCCAAATCTCACTGTGGGCAACATACCTTCATTTGTATCACACCCAAAGCAATGAACTAGGCAAACGAATTGCCAATCGAAACCTTCCCCTTTGGGAACCAATGCCAACCTTAGATCAAATAGAAATGAACCGAAAAAATTCCTAAGCGCTCATGTGGAATCTTCACATTTACCACTGGGCTTCAAACTTTAAACAGATGCAGCCCTATGCCAGAAATTGATGGTTTTTTTCCTGATGTGCGCATGCGCGATGGCATCTGTACCTACCAGCGCGCTCGCAGCAAAGACGTTTGAAATTGAACTTTATGAAAGCCCATCTGAAATATGGTCAATGTTCTTGCTCAGAAATGGGGGGCAATACCACCATAAAAACATCACCCAGACAGAGCAAGCCACATATAGCCACAAAAAGAAATTGATTGGTAAGTCCCAGTACAACAAACGGCTGAGATGATGAGCCACAAAAGACTCTTGGGCCGCAGTACCT
>JBJTXF010000302.1:0-2416 GCA_046082145.1 Limnohabitans sp.
AGGTAAAAACGCGGCACGCCAGAGCCCACCCACAAACTCACCGACTCCACGCCTTTGATGGACATCATGCGCTTTTCGATTTGCTTGACCAATGCCTCGTTGGCTTGTATGGATGTGCCTTCTGGGAACCACACATCCATCATGATTTCAGGACGGCTGGAATCCGGGAAAAATTGTTGCTGCACTTTGCCCATGCCTGCAATGCCCAATGCGAATGTCAGCAAAGTGGCTCCGATGGTGATCCAGCGGTGCTTGACACACCAATGGACGGTGGCACGAAAACCGTTGTAGAAGGCCGAGTCAAACAGTTCCTGCGGATGATTGCCCGTATGTTGTGGCTTGACTTGCAAAAGCCACGTTCCCAACAGCGGGACAAAAAACACCGACACCCACCAACTCAACAACAGCGCAATCACGGTGACCGCAAAAATGGCGAATGTGTATTCGCCAGTCGCCGATTTGGCCAAGCCAATCGGCAAGAAACCCGCCGCGGTGATCAAGGTACCGGTCAGCATCGGCATGGCAGTGACTTCGTAGGCAAAGGTGGCAGCCTTCACTTTGTCAAAACCTTCTTCCATTTTGCGCACCATCATTTCTACCGCGATGATCGCGTCATCCACCAGCAAACCCAGCGAAATGATGAGCGAGCCCAACGAAATTTTGTGCAAACCAATGTCCCAGTAGTACATGGCCAAAAAAGTCATGGCCAGCACCAAGGGGATGGTGATACCCACCACCAACCCTGGGCGCATATCGACATACCAACCGAAGCGCCCACCTTTGTGCCAACCGAGTGAAACGAAACTCACCAAGAGCACTATCACCACGGCTTCGATCAGCACGCCAATGAACTCACCGACCGAGCGGGAAACAGCTTTGGGTTGGTTTTGCAAATTACCCAGCTTGACACCGGCGGGCAGGCTGGCTTGCAGTTGATCAACAGCAACTTGCAGCGACTTGCCCAAACGGATGATGTCCCCACCCTTGGTCATGGACACCCCCAGTGCTATGACTTGCTGGCCCTGAAACCGCACTTTGACTTGGGGCGGGTCGACATAACCGCGATAGATGGTTGCCATGTCACCCAAGCGCAATTGCTGACCAGAAGCGCCACGAATGGGCATGGCGCTTAACTGCGCGACCGCTTCAAATTGACCGGCGACACGAATTTGCACCACGTCTTGCGGGGTCTGCAAATTGCCTGCGCTTTCCACTGCGTTTTGCTGGCCCAACTGCGCCAGTAGCGCATTCAGGTCCAGGCCCAGTTGCGCAAGCCTTTTTTGGGGAATCTCGATGAATATTTTTTCGTCCTGAACGCCAAACAGCTCCACCTTGGATACATCTTTGACACGCAGCAATTGCTGCCTGACATCGTCTGCAATGTCTTTTAGTTCAGCAGCGGAAAACCCGTCGGCTTGCAGTGCATAAATCACACCGTACACGTCGCCGAAATCGTCATTAAAAAAAGGCCCTTGCACGCCTTGCGGCAAGGTATAGCGCATGTCCCCGATTTTTTTTCTGACCGTGTACCAAACATCTGCTACTTCGTTGGGTTTGGAATAGTCTTTGAGCTGAAAAATGACTTGCGATTCACCGGGCTTGGAGTAGCTGCGGATTTTGTCCGTGTAAGGTACTTCTTGAAGCACACGCTCAATTTGGTCGGTGACTTGCTCAGCCACTTGCTGCGCGGTTGCGCCGGGCCAATAGGTACGCACCACCATGGCGCGAAAAGTGAATGGGGGATCTTCATCCTGTCCCAACTGAAAATAAGCCGCTACCCCCAAAAAAAGCAACACCACCATCAAATAACGGGTGAATGCGCGGTGGTTCAACGCCCATTCGGACAGATTGAAGCCTTTCGGTGAGGATGGCATCATGGCTGTCCACCGACAGTTTTGAAATAAGAGACTTTTTGCCCTTCAGACAGCACATGCACGCCGGCGGTCACCACTTGTTGGCCGGGCTGCAAACCGCTGCTCACCACCACCGAGTTGTCTTGCATACCGCTCACCTCGATGGCTTGTGAACGCACCGTCATGCTGGCCGGGTCAACCACCCACACACTGGTTTTACCTCCCTCTTGACGTACCGCCGAGGTAGGCAAAGACATGTTTTTAAAGGCGGATTTTTCACCACTGATCAGCACTGTGGCCGTGCTGCCAAGCGGAACTCTCAAGTCATCCAAGCTTGCTTTGACCATGAAGGTTCGGGTAACAGGGTCGGCGCTGGCAGCCACCTCTTGCACTTTGGCAGACAACGTCTTCTGGCCACTCCAAAGATTGACCTTGATGACTTGACCGGGCTTGACCAAAGACAACCTGTCTTCAGGTACTGCAAATGCAACTTCGCGTGCACCGTCTTGTGCTAAGCGAAGCACTGGCATACCCGCACTGAGTACCTGTCCGACCTCAGCTTC
>JBJTXF010000303.1:0-4323 GCA_046082145.1 Limnohabitans sp.
ATCAGAGCAACTCCTCGTCTTCCAACACCCAGGTGTCTTTGGTGCCTCCGCCTTGCGATGAATTCACCACCAAAGAACCTTCGCGCAATGCCACACGCGTCAAGCCGCCGGGAACGACGCGAGTTTCCTTGCCCATCAACACAAATGGACGTAAATCAATGTGTCTAGGTGCAATGCCTTGGTCGACAAAAATAGGACATATCGACAAACTGAGCGTGGGTTGCGCGATGTAATTATTTGGGTTTGCCTTGAGGCTTTTGGCAAAACTATCTATTTCTGCTTGGCTGGCCGTTGGGCCAACCAGCATGCCGTAGCCTCCTGCACCATGTACCTCTTTGACCACCAGTTGTGACAAATGGGCTAGCACATAAGACAATTCGTCAGGCTTTCGGCATTGCCAAGTTTGTACATTGTTCAAAATGGGTGTTTCATCCAAATAAAAACGGATCATGTCGGGCACATAAGGGTATATGGATTTATCATCCGCCACACCAGTGCCAAGCGCGTTTGATATCACCACATTGCCTTGTCTGTACACAGAAGCCAGACCAGGAACACCAATGAGCGAATCAGGCTCAAAACTCAGTGGGTCCATGTACACATCGTCGACGCGACGGTAAATCACATCGACCTGCTGGGGCCCTTCGGTGGTTTGCATATACACATGGCCTTGACGTACGAAAAGATCAGAGCCTTCCACCAGTTCAATACCCATTTGTTTGGCTAAAAATGCATGTTCAAAATACGCGCTGTTAAATCGTCCCGGGGTGTGAAGCACCACAGTGGGTTGGTCAACCCAACTTGCAGAACGCAGAGTTTGTAGCAGTAACGCTGGGTAATGTTCAACTGGGCGCACCGCATAACGCCTGAACAAGTCGGGAAACAACCGCATCATCAGCAAACGGTTACTCAACATATAAGACACACCCGAGGGCACGCGTAAGTTATCTTCGAGTACATAAAAATCACCGTCAGAGTGGCGAACTATGTCAACACCAGCAATATGCGCATAAATTTGATGCGGTAAATCTAAGCCCAGCATCATGGGCATGAATTGCGAATTGGCCAATACTTGTTCGGCTGGAATCAGTCCTGCTTTAAGTATGTGTTGCTGGTGGTAAACATCTTCCAAAAACATATTGATGGCCTTGACCCGTTGCACCAAGCCTTTTTCAAGATGCACCCATTCTTTGCCATGGATGATGCGCGGAATCAAATCCGATGGGATCAGTCTCTCGGTGCCGTCTTCATCACCGTTCAGAGAAAACGTGATACCGGTGCGCCGGAAAATCAAATCCGCTTCGGTTTGCTTCATCTGTACCGTCTCGCGAGAAATGCCATTTAGCCATTGGTCAAAGTTTTCGTAATGCGGTCTGGCATAGCCATTTTCATCGCTCATTTCATTGAATATCTGTTTGCCCATTACCATCCTATTTTGTTATGGTTGCACTGGGTCAAAGCATGCTTCATGCCGGAATTTGGTTTCTCTTTGTGCAATTCTTCTGGGCCTGATCTGCTGAAATGCACCAAAATGTGTTGTAAAGCACCCATGCAGTGCAAACCGTTGTTCATGGCATGTGTACTTTTGAATTGAATTTTTGGTTAAATAAAACTTCAAAATCAGTAGAATGAAAAAGAATAAATATTTGACGTGCGTTGAATCAGACCCTTTGGTCTTGTTCTCATTTTTCACAGTCACAAGTATGAGTTGAGGTTATTGGCATGCGGGTTTTGGCGTGGTTTAGAAGAATATTTTCCAAGCAACCTGGACAGCCGGAAAACTTGTCTTTGGAGATCGATACGATCATTGAAAAATTTCAGATCGTCAAAGAAGCCAAGAGACTGGCGACCTTAGGTTTGCCATCCTTTCACGAAAAAAAAACCACCCAAAAAGAAACCGAAGTGGTTGAGCATTTGAACCTGATGCGCGAGGAGGTTCAACGTGATTACGCTCGTCAGTCTGAAAATATTCACTCCAAAGTAGTTGGCATTGAACTCACTTATAAAGCCTTGCAGTCTGATGCTTTGAATGCTGAATTTGAAAGGCAAACACGCAAACTCATGGATGAGCAAGCGGACTGGCTGAAAAAACTCGCTTACAACGCCATGGTCAGATTCAAAGAATTGGAGGTGTTTAAAAAGAAACACGGCCTGGAGCGTGAAGCCAACTATCCATCGCCAACGGGCTTGATGTTGCGATATTCGGTGTTGTTATTTTTGGTGGGTATAGAGGGCGTGTTGAATGCTAATTTTTTTGCTGAAGGTTTGAGCTCTGGTTTGATTGGCGGTTTTGTATACGCTGCATTACTAGCAGGAATCAATGTATTGGGTTGTTTTTTCTTGGGCAGATTTGGAGTGCCTTGGATTGTGAGTAAGCCTGTCGCAGGAAAATTGTTTGGCGCTGTATCCGTGGTGTTTGCAGTATGTTTTATGTTGATGGTGGCCATGTCCATCGGTCATATAAGAGAGCAGTTGATGTCTGGCGCACCTAATCCGACGCAGCAAGCTTGGGAGGCCATGCAAACGCATTTTTTGGGATTGAACGATTTGGTATCGTGGTTTTTGGTGGCTATCTCATTAGGATTTGCCATTGCAGCTATGTTTGACGGACTGAGTATTGATGATATTTACCCAGGCTATGGAGCTATGGTCCGCCGCTGCCACCACTCGCGCGACGAGTTTGATGCTGAGTTTGAAGAAGTCAAAGAAGAACTCGAAGAGCTCAAGCAAGAAAAACTCGACAGGATTAACCAAGGTTTTAAGACTCTGCATGAGTTGTCAGCTGATTTAAAAAAACTCTTGCTTGAAAAAGAAGCCTTGGTGCGTACTTGTGCAGACAAGCTCAATCAGACTGAAGTGGTGCTTTACGCTGTGATAAGGAAATTTCGAATTGAAAATGAAATCGCCCGCGAGGATGGATTGCGTCCGAGTTATTTTGACAGCTTACCTTCGCTAAACTTGGTCAGCTTGCCACGTTTGGACAATTCCAAAGAAAACGCCTTGCTTGAAGCTTTAGAGAAAGATATTAAAACCTACGAAAATAATGTGACTGCTCAGCGTGAAAAGGTTTATGCCTTGTATGAGCAATCCATTTCGCGCTTGAACCATTTAAAGTACCACTGAGCGTATTGTTTCCATGGCTCGTCAAACCAAACTGCAAAAACGCAAATCAAGAATCAACATACTTGTCAGTTTGTTCTTTTTTTCTTTGGTGATTGTGGGTATATCTACCGCAGTTTGGTGGAATTTACAGCGCAAGCCTGGACTTGACTCTGTCACATTGTGTCCTGCACAAGGACCAATAGGTCAACGCGTGGTGTTGATTGATAGAACTGATCCTTTCAATTTGGCGCAAAAGACCTCGCTGGACATATTCATCAAAAATTTGGTCGACACCACGCCACCTGGTCAATTATTATCAGTGTATGTGTTGGGTGATGATTTCAAAACCAACACAAAACCTCTTTTTGAACTGTGCAATCCCGGTGACGGCCAGGAGAAAAGTGAATTAACTGCCAATCTCAAAGCCCTTAAGCAGCAATACAACAAACATTTCATTGAACCGATGCTGTCTGTTACAGAAGGAATGGTGAATGTACAACCTGCCCATGAGTCACCAATTTTGGAAATGTTGCAATTGGTCAATCTCAATTCAATACAAAAACAAAAAATCAACGGCGAGATACGTTTGTATGTTCTATCCGACATGCTACAAAATAGCAAGTCTTTGAGTATGTATGGGAATCCGGTGACTTTTGAAACCTATGCTAGTAGCTATGCGTCCAGTAAATTGTTTGTGGATTTTTCGCAAGTTAATGTAGAAGTGCATTTAGTCAATAGCAGTCCTCGCACCCTGAATCCGATGTTGTTGGATTTTTGGAAGGCATATTTTGAAAAAGCAAATGTCAAATCTCTCAGCTTTAATGCTCTGACCGGTTGACATATGAAAGATTTGTACCAAGTACTAGGCTTGCTGCATTCCGCTGAAAATGAGGTGATAAAAGCTGCGTACAAAGTATTGGCACAAAAATACCACCCTGATCGGCATCCCGATAAGAAATTGCTATATACGGAAATCATGGCTGAACTCAATCATGCACACGCCGTGCTGGGTAACGTCCGAAAGCGTAAGGAATTTGATGCCGCTTGGAGAAAATTCACGGAAAAGCAAAAGCGGGCTGATGAACCTTCGACTCCATCACCCCCTGAGGATGAAGACCCTCCTGTTAAACCAGCGGGTAAGCACGATACAGTGCTGTCCAATTTGGCAAGCAATAAGGTTGATGAAATTCAAATGATGCATTTGTACGAAGAGTTATTTGG
>JBJTXF010000304.1:0-2465 GCA_046082145.1 Limnohabitans sp.
GTCTGGGCTCAAGCCAAATTCAAACTTGGTGTCGGCGATCAAAATGCCTTTGGCTGCAGCGATGTCGTAAGCTGTTTCGTAAAGGGCAATGCTGATGCGGCGAATGCGTTCAGCCAAATCGGCACCGATCATTTCAACGGTGCGTTCAAACGAGATGTTTTCATCGTGAGAGCCAGCGGGCGCTTTGGCGGCTGGCGTGAAGATGGGCTGCGGTAACCGGGAAGCGTTGTGCAAACCCTTTGGCAAGGGCACGCCGCAGACCGAGCGGTGGTGTTGGTATTCCTTCCAGCCACTGCCCGCAAGGTATCCGCGCACCACGGCTTCGACCGGAATCGGTTGTAAACGTCTCACCAGCATGGCGCGGTGCACCACATACGGTTTTTCTGCGTCGGTGACCACGGACTCTGGGGCATCGGTGGTCAAGTGGTTAGGGCAGATATGCCCCAGCTTGTCAAACCAGAACAAGGCCATTTGCGTGAGCAAGGCACCTTTACCGGGGATGGGTTCGTTCATGACCACATCGAATGCGCTGATGCGGTCGGAGGCCACCATCAGAATACGGTCATCTCCCACGGCATAGTTGTCACGTACTTTTCCTCGGGCGAGCAAAGGAAGAGACCCGAGGGTGTGTGAATGCAGCGTTGGGTTCATAACAAGTGGCCAGTAAATGTTGCACGCTGGAGAGGGGCTTTACCAAGGACAAGCCCGTTTGGAACGACTGGCGCTGTGGCCATTGCGCCAACATCCAAGCCCCTCTGGCGGTGCCCTCGAGCTCGTCGGTGGAGCGCCAAACAGCGTAGGTATCAAGCAAGGCAGCCATCGCTGCCACATACGCTTCATTGTAGGACAGGGGTCCTTCCAAAATGACGGGTGAGGTTGGGTCGGCGCTCAAATGGCGAATGATGTGCACCGATGTTTCGGCGGCGTACCAAGCGGCCAATGCGGGGCGTAAATTAAAAGGTACATCCTCCAGCGCCACGGCATGATCGTGTTGCCACACTTTGCCGGGTTGTCCTGAAAACGGACCGCCAGCCTCGCAGAACGAAGGTGTGGCGCGCCAACCGCCTTGGAGCAATTGAAGCAAGTGGTCGGAGTCTGCCAGCGCTGGGTTGGCATCTCCCGCCAACACCGCGTATTCACGACCGCCCATGAACCGACCGGTTGGGATGCATTGACCTTCCACACTCACATTGAGCAGTTCATCGCGTTTTGAGTTGAGTGACACGGGTTGCCCGTGCGTGACCATGATCACCACCCAGGTGCCGGTAGAAATAACAGTCGCACCCGGCATGGTGTGCAAGTAGCGCGCCAAACACGAGTTGCTGTCATGCGCGCCGACCTTGACCAGGGTGTGCGCTGGCAGCCCCAAGCAATCGGACAATTCTGGACGCAATGGGCCTAAATCTGACCATGCAGGCAAAAGGGGTGGCGACAGCGCATCAAAGCCTTGTGACCAGGCCCAACTGGAATGGCTGCGCTCATGCGGAGACCACAAATGGGTATGGCAACCCAACGATGACACTTCACTGGCGAATTGCCCGCAAAACCACCAAGCCCAGTATTGCGGATAAGGCAGCAGATGCCGCACACGCGACCAGGCTTGCGGCTCAAAATGCTTTAACCAAGCCAATTGCAAGCCTGCATTCAAACCTAACGGCAAAGCGGGTGAACCGGTTTCTTCAAAGACACAGGCCCGTTGTTGCTGCAGTGCCTGAAACTCGCCGTAGCCATTCCATTCGTAATCCATGGGTGGCAACACCAAACCCGCATCATCCATCGCGCAAAACGCGGCACCATGTGTGGTGATGCTGATATGTGAAATCTCAGAGCGGCACGGCAATTGCGGTATCTGGGTCAACAACCACTGGGTCAGTGTCGTTACCCCTAAAGTCGTGTAGCCCTTGAACGGCTCCGAAATGTTGACATGGGTGAGTCGGCATGCCTGCTGGCCCTTTTCGTCTATCAACAGCAATTTGGCATGCGTCTTGCCAATGTCGAGTACCAAAGTCAATGACATGCGAAGTTTCAGTCCAAGTGAAACAGGCAAGGCAAAGCTTTGACAACGGGTGAGCCATCGGGGTTGGTTTGCATGATGTCTTTCATGTGTTGCCACCAGCGTTGCATCACCGGGTGTTGCGGCAGTGCATCCATGGTGTGGTTTTCGCCGGTACGCAAAACAGCGAACAACACATGGTGTGTGTCGTCCAAGTAAATGCTGTAGTCGCTGATGCCACTGTCTTTGAGCAGGCCAACCAACTCAGGCCATATCGCATCGTGGCGTCGTTGGTATTCTTCTTGTTGATTTGGATGCAAGAACATAGCAAAAGCAAATTTTTCTGAGATTGTCATGCCCAGTGTTTATCCATGTATGTGAGTGAATTTGCTCGGCAAATAGCGCGGCAACACCATGGCCAATATCAGCATGCCTCCCGTGAACATGGAGATCACGATGCCCTTGACGTTGA
>JBJTXF010000305.1:0-18067 GCA_046082145.1 Limnohabitans sp.
GACACCGCTTCCGCCAAAATTTGGGATGCTCTATCTCTAAACAAACTCAGGAGGCTTGGATCCCATGAACGCACCCTCGGAAATTTCCAGCATACACGAGCGGCACCAAAAATTGGGTGATGGTCTTTCACCAGCCTTGCCTCAACCCCGCAAATTCAACAGCGTGCAAGATGAACGGTTGCACCGCAAGCAAATGTTGGCTTCAGCATTTCGCTTGTTTTCCCGCTTCGGGTTTGATGAAGGCGTGGCGGGTCACATCACTGCACGCGACCCAGAATTCAAAGACACGTTTTGGGTCAATCCGTTTGGCGTGCATTTCAGTCAAATCAAGGTCTCCAATTTGATTCGTGTGGATCATCGTGGCAATGTGGTGGAAGGCGTTCACCCTGTCAATGAAGCGGCATTTGCTATTCACTCTCGCATTCACCATGCGCGTCCAGATGTCGTGGCCGCAGCGCATACCCATGCGCCTCACGGTCGCGCTTGGTCTACCTTGGGCAGGCCGTTAGACATCATTTCGTTGGATTCATGTGCTTTTTACAAAGACCATGTGGTGCATGATGATTTCGATGGCGTGGTGCTGGAGTTGGAGGAGGGTGTCCGCATCGCCAACGCCTTGGGAAATAACAAAGGTGTTATTTTGCAAAACCACGGATTGTTGACCGTGGGTGATTCAGTGGAAGCGGCTGCATGGTGGTACATCGCCATGGAACGCTGCTGCCAAGTGCAATTGATGGCAGAGGCGGCTTCTCACGGAAAGCCCTTGAAGATGGTTACCCAAGCCGCTGCTGAGCAGGCCTATCCGATTGTGGGTTCGTCTTATGCGGGCTGGTTTCAGTTTCAGCCTTTGTTTGCGCGTATATCTAAAGACCAGCCCGATTTATTTGAATGAAATAGGTCAGATGAACCCAATTAGGTTCACAGTCGCAGAAAACAAAAAAGCGTCCAATATGGACGCTTTTTGATGAGGCGATAAATTGATTGATCAGAATTTCAGACCCAGCCCAAGTGTGTAGCCAGACAAGCTAGAGCTGCCAGTTTGTGACTGGTAACCACCGGAAGCATAAATTGCATCCGTTAAGTTGTATTTGATGCTGAGATTGAAATTGTTGTAGCTGTATGAATCGGCTGAAATGTATGAATAAGCACCTGTGATATCGGCATCAGAGGATATTTTGGCTCTGGCACCCAATGACAGGTTGTAACCCGCGTTGGTTTTTTTTGTAGGGGAGGTGGATTGTTCTTTGGTTTGTGAGTAGTAAGCCAAGCTGGTGAAAAAATCTGCATTAGCAGCTATGGGCATTCTGTAACCAAGACCGATATTTGATTTTTCATAAACAGTGCTGGATTTGTCGACATTGAAATAGTTAGCAAGCAAGTAAATGTTTTGGCTGACAAGCGCAGAGCCATTTACCTTGTAACCAGCGTAACCCGATACACCTTTTCCCGATGCAGAACTTATGGTGTAGGAGGCGTAATCTACGCCGAGGTAGTTGTAATCGAGGCCGGTGTCGGATTTTCCGGGTTCGTTGGCCAAAATTGAGCCGCTGAACAGTGACGCTGTTATCACGTAAACCAAAGCCGAAATTTTTTTCATGCAGAACTCCTCTATCAATTTTTTATATCTTAACAATAATTTATTTGTTTGTATTACTAAGCGTTTTTTGAATTCAAAAAGAACTTGTGTTTAAAAATAATTAGCTAATATAAATTGATAAATATATATTTAAATATTAAGTCAAAAAACAATTTTCAAACCATATTGGAGTCAATCAATCCAAGCCGCATCGCCAAAAGAGTCATTTCGGATTGGTTGGCCAATTGCAGTTTTTGTTTCACTTTATACAAATGGGTACCCACCGTGGATGCAGAGAGATTCAGAGTGTCTGATATTTGCGCCACAGTTTGACCTTTGGCCAATTGGATAAACACTTCAAATTCACGCGGTGACAGTTTTTCAATCGGGTTTTCATCACCATCCAAATCTTGCATGGCCATGCGTTGCGCAATGACGGGATCGATAAAACGTTTTTTTTGCGATACCAAGCGTATCGCATCTATTAATACTTCAGGGGCTGTGCGCTTGGATAAATAGCCTAGTGCACCTGCTTGCAAGGCGCGTTTGGAATAACTGGTGTCTTCGTGCGCAGACAAAGACAGTATGCGTGCGCCAGGGTCTTTGGCCACCATGCGTTTGATGGCCTCAATGCCACCCATGCCAGCCATGGCGATGTCCATCACAACCACATCTGGACGGTGTGATTCGTAGATTTGCAGCGCCTCTTCACCACTGGAAGCTTCAGCGATCACCTCAACATCATCCCAAGTTTGCAGCAATACTTTGAATCCGCCTCGCACCACGGCATGGTCATCAACCAACATTAATTTTAATTTACCCATGGGTAGGATTGTGGCTCAGCGGTAATTCGGCCCATACCCTTGCTCCTTGGGGTTGTAAGGCTTCAAATACCAAATATCCACCTAGACCATGTGCGCGTTCTCGCATGCCTACTACACCAAAGTGCCCGGAAGATTGCCAATCGGCGCTTGGGCCGTTGCCGTTGTCTCTGATTTCCAGCTGTAATTTGTCGAGGTTGTGACGCACATGCATGTCAATTTGGCTGGCTTGTGCATGTCGCAAGGCATTGGTCAATGACTCTTGCATGATTCGATAGACAGCGGTGGCCAAGTTGTCTGCCAGTTCGTCCAACGGCGCATCAATGTGGAGAGTTATTTGCGTCTCTGGGTGTCTGCTTCGCGCTTCCTCCATTAAATCTTGCAAGGCATCTTGCAAGCCAAATCTGTCCAAAGCCAACGGCCTGAGTTTGGTCACGAGTTGGTGTACTTCTTCATATATTGCATCAGCGCAATCCATCACCATGCGTGCCGAATCTTCAATCTGTTTGTCTACGCCTTTGGCGCGGTGTGCGATCGCCATGCCCACACTTTTGATTGCGGTGACCTGTTGCCCGAGTTCATCGTGCAATTCACGTGCAATTTGCCCACGTACCTCCTCGATTCGGGCTTGAATCACATGGGTGAGTTCTCGGCTTTGCGCCAGCGCTTGTGTGGCTTCGCGTGCCCGTTCTCTGGCTGCCATACCTTCTTGCAATGAATTCGCCATACTGTTGAAGGCATGCCCCATCATTTGTGCCTCTTGCCCGCGCATGTCGGGCAGACGAATGTCGTAGTCACCTCGTCCCACCTCTTGAAGGCCAAGCACCACTTGTTGAATCGGTCGCAAGGCTCGACCTAACAACCCATATATCAGCAACATCACGATGGCCACACCTGTGAACAACGTGATGAGTATGGGGACGAAATTGTCCCAGCCGTCCAGCACGGCACGCGAAGGATCGGCGCGCACCACCAAGCGGCCATACGCCAAACGGATTTCTCGCGATTTGAGCGAAGGAGAAACGATTCGGCTATACCACTGAGGCGCATCACGTCCAGCCTTGTAAACAGGTGGCGGGGAGTGATAAATCACATTGCCATCAAGATCCAGCAACTCGATTTCATTGGCGCGAACCCGACCCAACTGGCTCAGGAAATCACGCATGTCATTCAAGCTGGTTTGTTGGCTAACGGCTTGTAAGCGTGAAAGCAATTGGGTGGCCACCATGTTGGCACCTTCCATCTCGTCGTCAACGCTGCGACGTGTGTCTTGTAATTGCAGTCCAATCAACAGCGAAGCAAAACACGCCAACAGTGCGCCAATGATGAGATTGATTTGTAAACGCAAGGACATGTGTTTAGCCGTTGGCTCGCAGTTGATCCACCATGGTGTGGATGTCTCGCACCAGTGCCTCGGTCATCGGGGCTTCGAAAGGATTGTGACCTGCGTTGTCGATCATTTGCAATCGACTCCCCCCTATGGCTTGGTGTGCCGCCCATGCTGCTTCAGGACGGCATATCCAGTCCAACCTGCCATGTATCAAACTCACCGGCATGTGACTTAAGTGGTTCACGTGAGGAAGTAAGCCTTGGGGTGGAAAAAAACACAAGTGCTGCAAATAGTGGCTTTGTAATCGGTATTTGGCCAGCAGGGCCGTGGCTTCTTGCGCAGAAGGTGTGGGCAGTGGTTTGTTTTGATAGTGGCGGTTGGTGAGGGCATTTTCCCAATCTTGCCAAGCCAGTGCCATGCGCAGAGCTTGGCCTTCTTCACCATGAAGCAGGCCATCAAACAAAATCTGCCACAAGGGATTACCGAGTGCATTGATTTGGCGCTGAAAAGCCGCCCAAGCATCGGGCATGCATTGCTTGGCATCTTCAAAAAACCATTGCAAGTCAGAGGGTCGCGATAAAAACACTCCCCGAATCACCGCACCCGAGCAACGGTCAGGGTGGGCACTGGCGTAAGCCAATCCGAGTCCTCCCCCCCAAGAGCCTCCGACCACCAGCCATTTTTCAATGCGAAGGTGTTCACGCAGTCTTTCAATGTCGTGAATCAAATGCGCAGTGGTGTTTGCCTGCAATGCTTTTTGGCTGAGGCTGCGTCCACAACCGCGTTGGTCGAATAAAACGGCACGCACATTTGAAGGATGGAACAGTTGTCGATGTCTCGGCCCACAACCGCTGCCCGGTCCGCCATGCAAGAACACCACCGGAAAGCCGTTTGGATTTCCGCATGCTTCAAAATACACCGAGTGGCCGTCTTTTTCTGGCAAAAACCCATGCTCATATGGTTCAATCGGTGGGTAAAGGTCGTGCAAAGTGGTGTCAAACATAGGTATTGATGCTATTCCTTTTGTCGGTTGATCTGGTTAATACAAAGGTAGTGATGGGACTAACCCTAGTTGTAACTACAGAAAATCTTGAGGTCAGATTCCATGTGTTGCCGATGGAAAGCGCCGTGGGCTTGAGGCACAGTACAACCCTGTGTTCGGAATGTCTCTGTACACGATTGGCCGTGATCAGCGGCGTGACCATAGGAGATACACCATGAAATGGCAAACACCTGCAGCCAGCGACATGCGTTTCGGTTTCGAAATCACCATGTACATCGCTAACCGTTAATTTAACGGTGGTCTGTCGGGGCAACCCGGCAGACCTTTTTTTCTTTGCCTTTGTGTTTTGATGTTCCGCGCTAGACGCGGTTTTTTTTTAAAGCGGCGCTATTGTGAAAATTCAAGTGCTTGGTTCAGCCGCTGGCGGCGGATTCCCTCAGTGGAATTGCAATTGCCCTCAATGCAGTGCGGTTCGTGCTGGCAGCGCGCACCATGTGGCACGCACCCAATCCTCCATTGCAGTCACTGCCAACGAAACCGATTGGCTGTTGATCAACGCCTCTCCCGATGTGCTGCAGCAAATTAAAGCATTTCCCGCCTTACAGCCTGCGCGTGCATTGCGCGACACGGGCATTGCCGCGGTCTTGTTGATGGATGCGCAAATCGACCACACCACGGGTTTGTTGATGTTGCGCGAGCATCGTCAAAAGCTTCCTCTCTGGTGCCATCCTTTGGTGCGTGAAGACCTCAGCACGGGCAACCCGTTGTTCAAAGTGCTTGATCACTATTGCGGTGTGGATTGGCACGATTTGCCATTGCAAACGCCTTTTCATATGCCAGCGCTTCAAGGTTTGCAGTTCGAAGCCTTGGCTTTGATCAGCAACGCACCCCCGTATTCACCCCACAGAGACAAACCCCAACCGGGCGATAACGTGGGCTTGAAAGTGCGTGACGACAAGAGCGGCAAGACTGTGTTTTACGCACCAGGCCTGGGGCAAATGGAGCCTCACGTGTGGCAGGCCATGCAGTCTGCAGATTGCGTGCTGGTCGATGGCACTTTGTGGACAGACGATGAAATGATCGCCTTAGGTGCATCGAAAAAAACATCACGTGCCATGGGACACATGCCTCAACGCGGCGCGGACGGCATGATCGAATGGCTCGACAAATTGCCTGCGCATATCAGAAAAATTTTGATTCACATCAACAATACCAACCCGATATTGGACGACAGTAGCCCACAACGCCAAACCTTGAAGTCACACGGCATCGAGGTGGCATTTGATGGCATGGAGATTACCCTGTGAACAATGCGATGAACGAAGCCATGGCGGACACACGCACGCCTTGGAGTGCGGAAGAATTTGAAACTTTGTTGCGTGGCAAAAGCACCAGCTACCACATTCACCATCCTTTTCACGTGATGATGGCTGAAGGCAAACTCAATGCGGCGCAATTGCGTGGCTGGGTGGCCAACCGCTTTTATTACCAAATATCCATCCCTATCAAGGACGCTGCCATTCTTGCCAATTGCAACGATCGGGAGATCCGTCGCGAATGGATTTTGCGCATCCTTGACCATGACGGTTTTGATTTGAACGGCATTCACGATGAAGGCGGTATTGAAGCCTGGATCCATTTGGGGCAAGCCGTGGGCTTGAGCCGCGACGATGTCACCTCGCTGCGTTATGTCGCGCCTGCCAGTCGTTTCGCCGTCGACGCGTACGTCAACTTTGCACGCCGTCAGCCGTGGCAAGAGGCGGTGGCTTCGAGTTTGACCGAATTGTTCGCGCCGCATATTCACCAGCAGCGCATTGACACTTGGCCTGAAAAATACCCATGGGTGGACACTACAGGATTGCAATATTTTAAAAACCGTTTGACGCAAGCGCGACGCGATGTGGCACATGGTTTGAAATTCACGCTGGACTATTTCAGCCAAACCCGTGCCTTGCAAGAGCGTGCTCTCGAGATTTTGCAATTCAAACTCAACGTGCTGTGGGCCTTGGCAGATGCCATCATGCTTGACCAATGCAATGTGCAAATCACCGGGCCCAAAACATGAGCGCAGATGATGATGTGCTAAACAGCACGCCTGCTTTGTCTGCCATGTACCGTTTGCAATGGGAAGAGGTTCAGCAAGCTTGGGTATTGCTGTACCCCGAAGGCATGGTGAAGTTGAACGGCAGCGCCGGTGAAATCATCAAGCGGTTAGACGGCCAGAAAAACGTGTTGTCGCTGATCGCAGAATTGGAAAAAGATTTTGAGACAACAGGTTTGCAAAACGACGTGTTGGCGTTTTTAGACATTGCGAAGCAACAAGGATGGGTCAAACCATGACACCCATGTTCAACGGAAAAGAAGTCACAGTCGGGCCGCCATTGTGGCTGCTGGCTGAGGTTACCTACGCTTGTCCTTTGCATTGCGTGTTTTGTTACAACCCGGTGGACTACACCCAGCATGGGCCGGAATTGACCACGCAAGAATGGATCAAGGTATTGCGCGATGCCCGTGCTGCAGGCAGTGTGCAATGTGGCTTCTCCGGCGGTGAGCCGTTGGTTCGTGATGATCTGGAGGAGTTGGTGGCTGAAGCGCACAAACTGGGTTTCTACACCAATTTGTTGACCTCAGGCATTGGCTTCACAGCCGAACGCGCCAAGGCTTTGAAGGCTGCAGGGTTGGACCATGTGCAATTGTCTTTCCAAGATTCAACACGCGAGCTCAACGATTTTTTGTCGCACACCAAAACCTTCGCGCTCAAACAAAAAGCCGCACAACTGATTCAAGAAAATGGCTGGCCGATGGTGCTCAATTGCGTGATTCACCGTTTGAACATTGACTACATCGACAAGATTATCGAGTTGGCCGTGGACCTGGGTGCCGAGTACCTTGAATTGGCCAACAGCCAATACTATTCTTGGGCGCAACTCAACCGTGAAGGGTTGATGCCCAGCCGTGAGCAACTGCAACGAGCCGAACGCGTGACCAACGAGTACCGCGAAAAACTGGGCGACACATTGCGTATCTTTTTCGTGGTTCCCGACTACTACGAAACCCGTCCGAAAAAATGCATGAACGGATGGGGCAGTATTTTTCTCACCATTACACCAGATGGTTCCGCGCTCCCCTGTCACACGGCCAAAATGATCAAACATTTGTCGTTTCCCAATGTGAAGGACATGACGGTGAAAGACATTTGGTATGACTCAGCATCTTTCAACCACTACCGTGGTGATGCGTGGATGAAAGACCCTTGCCGTACTTGCGAGGACAAAGAAAAAGATTTGGGCGGTTGTCGATGCCAAGCGTTGATGTTGACCGGTGACGCGGCCAATGCTGACCCGGTGTGTGACAAATCGTCGCACCACCAAAAGGTGTTGGATGCGGTGGCTTATGCGCAGGTGCCGGATTCCAAGCGGGTTGAGGTTAAGCCCTTGGTGTTTCGCGATCCCATCAATTCGCGCAAGCTCAGTTCGGTAGAGTGAGTTTTTCTTCTGTCGTGAATGCTGTTCGCCTGGCGGATTGACTCAGTCAAGCTAGTTTTGACCCATCATCCACAACTGCGTAGACCGTGCCCCGCTGCGACAAAACGCCAACACCGGCCCGGGCGCTTTGTTGACCAACTCAGCCATGCTGACCACTTGCTCTGGGGTCACGGCACCACTGATCACAGGCAAATAGTGATAAACCAAACCCGCGGCCTCAGCAGCAGCTTGCATTTGCGCTGAAGTGGGTTGATCGGGGCCACCTTCCATGTCGGGGCGGTTATTGATCACCGTGTGAAAGCCGTGTTGTGCCAATGCCGTCATGTGTTCGGGGGCTAACTGCGGCGCAGTGGCGAAATGGTCGGTGTGCTTGGTGACTTGCATGGTATTCCTGAATGAAAGAACAGTTCATTGGCTGGGCTTGGCATCGGCTTTGGCAGCAGGTGCGGGACCATCCGACGGCGCATCCTTGGCGGGGGCAGGTTTGCCATCCTGCGCTTTGCCAAGGGCTTTAGAGCGGGGGGCCTTGCCGCACAACATTTCGATGACTTTTTCTGCCACGGTGTCGCCGCTCACAGGTTTCCAAGGAGTGGATTGGGTGCTGGTGAATAGGGTTTTGCCTTCGCCCATGGCCTCGGATTTGGAGGCAAATGCCAGCGTGCGGCGTCTTCGTTCTTGGCAGTCGTATTCCATGAGGGCAAGCCGTGACTTAACGCCTGCTTTGGATTTGTCGTTCAAGTCAATCAAATGCCATGCCTGGGGAAACACACTGCTGGCGCGTATTTTGTTGGGATCAATATAAACCACGGCCAAGTAGTTTTCGTCAACTTTTTCCCAGTCGGCCATGGCCATCCAAGGCAAGCACAGCAGCCAAAGGGCAGAGATCCATTTCAAACAACTGATGGGGTTCATGCCCGCATTTTGCCATCGAAGAAAAAGCGCTTGGCTCAGTCCAATCCGCCACTGCGTTGAACTTGTTTTTCTACCGCTTGCATCAGCAGTTCTGGTGCAGGTGCCCAAACGCACAAACCTTTTCTAGCCCGTGTCATGCCTGTGTAAATCAGTTCGCGGGTCAGCAGGGGGACGGGCTTGTCAGGCAGTACCAGCAGCACTTGTTCAAACTCTGAACCTTGCGACTGGTGAACCGTCATGGCAAACACCGTGTCTACGTCGTCAAGCCTTCCAGGCACTTGCCAACGCACGCCGCCGTGTGCGTCGGCAAACGCCAAACGCAATCGAACTGCACCGTCTACCTGTCGGGGCAGGCAGAGCCCCAAGTCACCGTTCATGATGCCCAAGGCATAGTCGTTGCGTCGCGCCATCACGGGGCGACCGACAAACCAAAGTTGGTCTGTGAACCCCAATGCTTGTTGCAATTGCTGGTTAAAGCCTTGCACCCCCCAGCGACCTTCACGCAACGCACACAAAACACCGACACGCGTAAAGTTTTGTAACAACGCCAGAGCGTTTTCGTCGTTGCACGCAGTGATACCGTTTTGAAAGTCTGCCAGTTGATCCAGCCAGGGTTGCCAGCAGGCTTTGAGTTGCGCCAAAGTGGCGGTGTGTGTGCTGCGGCTTTCATGCAAGCGCGACACCACCGCGCCGCCAGCAAAACACCCTGAAGGCGCTTGTTGCCAAAGCGCATGCAGGGCTTGCGCGTTACCCGTGTTGGCGGCACGGGCCCATTGGCCAATGCCTTGAGTGGCATCAAAACGGTGGCTGTGCACCAGACTGATGGTATGTGCTGACAGCAGTTGTCCCTGACACAGTTGCGCCATCACAGCGCCCGCTTCCACCGAAGCCAACTGGTCTTTGTCGCCCAACAAAACCAAGCGAGCACTCAGGGGGACGGCCTGCAACAAACGGGCCATGAGTTCTAAATCGATCATGGAGGCTTCATCAACCACCACCACGTCTGGTGCATGGCTGGTGTGGGCTTGTGTCGGTTCGGAAATCAGCCAGCGGTGCAAGGTGAGGGCTGTTTCCGGCAAGGCCTGGGCTTGGGCGTCAGGCAACTGGGCGCGGGCTTGCGACAGGGTTTGCGACAAACGTGCGGCTGCTTTGCCGGTGGGTGCGGTCAACACCACGCGCAATGGGGCGCTTGCATGGGCCTGCAACAAGCGCAACAGTTTGACCACGGTGGTGGTTTTTCCGGTGCCGGGCCCACCGGTGATCAAGGTCACCGCGTGTTGTGCAGCGTGGGCGCAGGCAAGGCGCTGCATGTCTGGGGTTGGCCAGGGTGGACCGAACAACTCGTCAAGTTGATCGTCTAACTCAGCGGGTGGCGTGAGGGTTTGCTGTAGCCGTGCGCTTAAGTTGTGGCGGATGGTTTGCTCGGCTTGCCAAGACCGTCGCAAGTACATACGTTGGCCATCCCAAACCAGCGGTGATTGCTCCCCTTGGGCCCAAGGCATGTTGTTTGCGGCCGGATGCAATTCTGAGGGCAAAGCTTGGCATTGCTCTGCGGTCCAATTCAAAACGCTTGCGGCTTGTGCGGGCCAATCGTGTAAGTCAAGGCACGCATGGCCGCGTCCCCATTGATAGCTGGTCAAAGCCGCCAGCCAACGGTGTTCTAAAACCTCCGAGGGTTGTTGCTGTTGACAGAATTGCGCAAACGCCAAATCCAGCGCTTGTAAGGGTGTGCGTGCACTGCCTGGCCAGCCGGTGCGGGTGAGTTCACTCAGCTTCATGTTGCGTCTCCGGTGAACGCCAAGTCCAGCTGCTGAATCAGCGTCAAGGGTGGCTTCAAGAAATGTACACCCGCCCCCTTGTTGTTGATGCCGCGCAAAAACAGATAGACCGCACCGCCGATATGGCGGTCATAGTCGTAATCGGGCAAGCGCGAGGACAGTAACCGGTGTAACGCCAACAGGTAGAGCACATATTGCACGTCATAACGCTTGTCGAGCACGGCTTGGTTCAATGTGTCGGGTTCGTAGTTGGGCAAACCATTGGATTTGTAGTCCAGCACCCAATAGCGGCCGTCGTGTTGAAACACCAAATCGATGAACCCAGTCAGCATGCCTTGTAACAAGCGCGGTGGCAAAGGGGCGCGGGCGTGTCCGGCAAGCACATGCTCGGTGATCCACTGGTCGATGCGCGCGCTGCTTAAGTGCGCTGCTGCGAATTTGAATTCCATCTCAGGCCACAACTGGCACGCCGAGAGTTGAGACAACACCACTGGCGGTGCTAAAGAGCCGTCCTGGGCTAAGGGCAAGGGTGCAGACAGCACAGCACGCAATGCCTCAGGCAAGGCTTGCACGCCGCGGGCGGGCAAATGGAGACTGCGTGTTTTGCGGTCTAACAACTGCTGCCAAGCTTGATCGGTCAAACCGCCTGAGTTGGCAGTGTGCACCAGTGGCCAGTTTTGTTGCGCCTGCCACTCCAGCAAGTCGTGCAGCAAACTGCCGTAAGCGGCCCCGCGAGGAAAGGTTTGCCAAAAATCGGTGACTCCTGCATCACCGCTGGCGCGCGCAGAGGACGGGTTGCTGTGCAGAGCAGAGTCATCCTCAGTCAGTGAGTGTTCGATGGCATCTGTCCATGCATCGGATTGCGCTTCCTCGCGTGGTGATCCTGCTTCGATGCCTCGGGTGAGGCTGCTGAAACTGGCCAGCCACCAACGCGTGTAAGGCTTTCGGTGCGCCACCCTTGCGCCTTGGCGTGCGGACTGTGGTTGCGGCGCTTGGTAAGTCACCGAGTCTGCCGGTGGCAATGCAGCCACTGCAATGTCAGGGCTGTGACCCAACAACGCTTGCAAGCGCTCGGGTAAGTCTTCATGGTGTTGGCGTTGCAGCATTTGTGACACCGCACTGCGCTTGAGGGTTTTGCTTTTTCCTGACAGCCCATTGGAGGTGGCTGCCACACCCAGCCACATGCCGCGTTGGGCGCGGGTGAGTGCAACATATAACAAGCGCATGTCTTCTTCTACAGTGGTGTCAGTGATATCGGTGTCTTCGTCCTTGCTGCCTGCAGATGTTTTGAAGTTGCCTAAAAAGGGCACAAACACCAGCGGATATTCCAAGCCTTTGCTTTTGTGAAATGTCACTACTTGCACACAGTGCGCATCGGTTTCAAGCCGCATTTTTTGGGCTTCAGGGTTGTCGCTGTCGGTTTGTAATTGTTGTTCTAAAAACTGCAACAAGGCTTGCGGACCTTGCAAGCTGACTGCTGCGGTTTGCAACAACTCGCCGAGTTGCAACAGATTGGTCAACCGCCTGTCCCCTTGCGGTTGTGACAACAACCGTTTTGCAATCTGTTGGCTGTGCATCCATTGGTAAAGCATGGGTAACACCCCTTGGCGTTGCCAGACTTGCAGCCATTGCTGACACGACTCTGCGAGTGCGTCACTCAACTCGGGGTCATGCATGGCTTGTGTCAATCCGTTGATCGGCCAAGCCCACAATTTGCTGGCCATGGCACTGCGCAACCAACGCATGTGGCGCGGCATGCTGATGGCCCGCAAAACACGCCACAAATCTGCGGCTTCAGGGCTTTGGTAAACATTCGCATGGTCTGACAAAAAGACGCTGGGCAAGCCCACCCGCGCCAATGCCGATTGCATGGTTTGTGCATGGGCATGGCTGCGTACCAAGACCGCCATTTGTCCGGGGTGAATATCGGGGTGGGAGTGCAGCAGCTTGACCATTTGTGTGGCAAAGCCTTTGGCCATGGTTTGCACATGCGCATCGGATGGCCAAAAAGGTTTGTCGGTGATGCCTTCTGGCAACGGCAGATGCCACACGGTGAGCGGTGGCACGGCTTGGCCACTGGCGTCGGCCAATGGCACGGCTTTGGCTGCGCTGTTGACTCGCACAAACGCTATGGTTTCTTGTTTGGAGCGAAAGGGTTGCGACAGACTGCCAAACAACAGATTGACGGCGTTCACCAAACCGGGCGCAGAGCGGTAGTTGGTGTCAAGGGTATGGCAAGCGTTTGCGTCGATGTCCAACGCGGTGTTGCGGGCCCATAAATAGGTGTCGAGGTCAGCTCCTCGAAAACTGTAAATGGCCTGTTTGGGGTCACCAATCATGACCAAAGCGTTTTTGTCATTGACACGCGTACGGTCGTAAATGCGGTCCAGGCTTTCGTATTGCCAAGGGTCAGTGTCCTGGAACTCGTCAACCATGGCCACCGGGTATTGCTGTCGTATGGCATCGGCCAACTCACCCTTGTCTTGTTGCAAAGCATGGTGCAGGCGCTGTAGCAAATCGTTGAAATCAAACTGCGATTGCTCAAGCTTGGCCTGCTGATAGGCGGCTCGCAGTTCGTGCGCAGCATGTTCTATCAGCAGCTCTGCGCATGCAGGCTTTTGTTCCACCAACTTCACCCAATCAGAAACCTGGTGAAAGAAATCGATGCGGCTGGCGTCTTGCCAACCACAGGACTGCAGTTTTTCAGTGGTGAACCGCGCCAGCGTTTTGTGTGTGATGCTGCGTCCATGCTCTGCCCAATCGGTCAGTTGTGAAACCCAGGACGGAAAATGTTTGTCAGAAATTCCAGCACCTCGGATCAGGCCTTGGCTTCTTGCGTCGTGCAACAGGTCGGGAATATGGCTTTGCCAAGCTTGTCGTGCTTTGGCTTGTAAGGCCTCTTCCTGGCGTTGCCATTCCAAGAACGGTTGCAAGATATTCACCGGCTGGGCCAATGGAGGTGGCGCGTGTTCTTGATTCGCGGAGGGTGGCCTCAGGTCCCAGGCTTTCCAATGCGGACGGATTTTTTCCAGCAACACGTCCGGGTTGGCACCGATCTGATGGAGCACCACGCCTTGCAATTCAAATGGCAGAGGGTAAAACCACTTACGCCAGTGATCCCGCACCAGTTGTTGCAGCAAAGCGTTGGGGTTGTCCAAATGGGTTTGCTCAAACAAGTCTCTGCTCAGCAACGCAAAACTGCTGAGCATGCGTCTGCTCCAACCATGGATGGTGTAGATGGCTGCTTCGTCCATGGCTTGTTCGGCCAGGCGTAAGCGACGCACACACTCTGGCCAGAAGTCTGGGTTCACATCTTGAATCAGGCGATTCAAAAAGGGATCGTCTTTGGGTGTCTCTCGCTGACATGCACTGCCAAACCCCTCGGCTGCCTGGTGCAAACGGTGGCGAATGCGTGCACGCAATTCAGCCGTTGCTGCTTCGGTGAAAGTCATCACCAAAATTTGAGCTGGCATGAGAGGTTCCCGGTCAACCCGTCCGTGGCCGATCACCAACCGCACATACAGCGCAGCCAATGTCCAGGTTTTGCCGGTGCCTGCACTGGCTTCGATGATTTGCCGTTGGCGCAACGGTAAGTGCAGCGGGTCGAGGATGTTCATGCCTCGTCCTCTGGTTCTGCGGTATCTGACAAGTTGCTGGTCTGCAGCATGGGGCCATAAAGGTGCAAGGCCAATGCTTCAAACTGCTGCATGTCCATGTCTTCAAAGCGCGAAAAAAAACGTTGCAAATAAGGCGAGTCGGTTTGCTCGCCATGGCGAAAACGGCCGCCTTCCCATGTCGATCGTGCAGCTGTCAATGCCTTGCGCTTTTGTGCTTCTTCAGGCAAGTTGCTGTGCGTTTGTTTTTGACGTTGCAGCACGTACTCGCAAGCGGTTTTACGTGCTACTGGCAAAGGATTGAACCATGCTTGTTGGTAGAGCAGCACCAGCGATTCCAACCAAGCCAAGGCCTGAGAAGGCGGTAAGGGTTTGAGCACGACCACACCGTCTTCGCCGCTTTGCACAGTCTCGGTTGAAATACCTGCAGCGTTGGCAGTCAAATGGCCCAACCACACGGCGTACACAGCATGTCCATGCATCACTTTGCCGGCCCGCATGTCGGTGTACAAGCCACTGCCATCGGCGCATTGACGCCAGCGCGAGTGGTCGCCGCCATAGGGCAAAGTCACCGTGAAGCCATGCGATTGAATGCTGAAAGATAGTGCTGGCCATTCGAGGGTGGCTTTTTCAAACCAGGGTTGCAGTTGTGAGGAGATGGTTTCTTTGAGCGCCAGTAACGCCTCTTGCTGGGCTTGACCGCCACCCGCCATAGCGAGTTCGCCGCGCCATTTCAGTTGTTGCAACAAGGCCTGTGGATCGGCCGCATAAAGCACTTCTTGTCGGCGCAAATAGCCTTCTAAACCAGCGAGTTCAAACGGTTCGTTTTCTTCGTCTTTGTCTTGCGGGGTATCAAGCACCGCTTGTAGATGGTGTTTGAAATACACCTCCACTGGTTGGCGTAACAAGGTTTGCAATGCCGCCTCGTCCAAAGTGTTGGGGATGGCCAATGCGGCTTGTGTGGCAGGCGGGGGTGGCGTGGTGGTATCTGGGTCTGCGTGAACGTTGGCCCATTCAGTGGCGTACGTGGCAAAGCCGGATTCTGCGGTGAAGTAACTGGAAGAAAACGGCTGCAGGGGTTGCAGCTGGGGCACGAAGGCGGGGTCACGTCCATTCGGGTGGCTGTGGCAACGGTTGACATGGTCGAGCAATTGCGCGACCAACACTGACGCGGGCAAGGGCGCATGGTCGCTGGCGCGTTTGCCTTGCCAAGAGATGTACAGGCGTTGCCGGGCTGACAACACCGCTTCCAAAAACAAGTAGCGGTCGTCTTCTCTGCGGGCCCGGTCGCCCGCGCGTGCTTGTCCAGGATGGCTGATCAAGTCGAAGTCGCGCGGTGTGGGGCTGCGCGGATAAGCGCTGTCGTTCATGCCAAGCAGGCACACCACTTTGAAAGGAATCGCGCGCATTGGCATGAGCGTGGCGAATTGCACACCGCCACTGGCAAAGCGCTGTTGCAATCCCATCTGATCGAGTTGCGCCATCCAGTGGCTGCCCAGTACACCCAACGCCAGGGGTTCGTCGTAGCTGGCCAATTGGTTGTCTCTCAATGTGTCTTCCAAGGGAACCAGCAATTGATCGATCACGCGCTGGTCCGCGTCGTCGGTGACCCTAAAAAAACGCTCCATCAATTGTTGCCATATAGGCAACCAATCGGCCATGCATCGTTCGGTTCGCAGTTCCTGCAAGCTGAAGTCCATGTCGTCCAACCAGTGCAACAAGCCATTGATCAGCGGTGCATCCAAACCGTCGATGGCAGCGTGCCCGGCAGTGTGTCGCCAAAGTGCCGTGTCAGATTGCAGACCGAGTGCATATCCCAAAAGCAAGCGGCGTAGACCAAAGCTCCATGTGTTTTGATCGGCATCCGGCCATTGGCTGTCCATGCCCCAAGGTTGGCGATGTGCTGCATCCAGCCCCCATCTCACCCCTGCTTGGCTCAGCCAACCATGTAACTGTTCCACATCGGCTTCGCCGAGTTCGTAACGATCGCGCACCGCTTTGACTTGAAACAAACCCAACCAGTCGCGCAAACTCCAACGCAGTTTCGGCAATTGCAACAATGTGTCGACCGCTTGCACCAACGGGTGGGTGCGTGGCGTGCTGTCGGTGACCGAATAAGGAATGTCAAGTTCTGGCGATGAACCGTTGGCGTGCCGAGCGAAAACTGCATGGATATGCGGGGCAAACTGCGCCATGTCTGGCACCATGACCATGATGTCTGACGGTTGCAGAGTTTCATCGGCATTGAGCCAGTCAAGTATGCGGTCATGCAATACCTCGACTTCGCGTTGCGCTGAATGCGCTTGCACAAACACCAAACTGTGGTCGTCATCCCTCAAGGGAGCAGGGGCCTCGGGTGGCGGGTTGAGATGCAAGATATCCGATTGCAACTGTTGCAGCACACCCGGTGTGTGTCCTTCGTCCTGCCATTCTTTGCGTGGGTCGATGAAGACAGATGTTCGCAAGTACACCGGGGCGTTTTCATCGGTGGATTCAAATGGGTCGATGGCATGCAAGTAGTCGCGCCCTTGCTTGCCCCATGCGGCCAACAGGGGATGACCGCCTTGTGACAAATCTTCAGTCAAATGCCCCCAGTGTTCTTGGCTGGGGTTGTGCACAAACATCAACACGGGCAGATGACGCCCGAGTGCGACCAATGCTTGCATGGTTTGCATGGGCAAAGCAGTGACGCCAAACACCATCAGGCGCAGCGGCAAACCTTGGATGCTGCCCGGAGGTTGCTGCTGCAAGCTGCGAAGAAATGCCTGGTGCACGTCCGCGCGCGATTCGAATTGTCCCGACCACGGCGCGTGTTGCCGTACGTCTTGCAACACATCACGCCACATGGCCGCTTGCCAGACATGGTTGGGCGGCAGTTGACCATGCGCCCATGTGTCAATGCCTTTAGACCATTGGTGCAACCAGTCAGAACGGTAATTTTGGTAGCCGTCCAGCACATCGGCGAGTTGTTGCGCCAAGTGATAGGCGCGGATGCCGTTTCGGTCGTCGCCCATGTAATGGGCCAGCGCTGCATATCGCGGGTCCTCCAACCAAGAGGGGAGTTTGCGCAAGATACGCCAAGCCAGAGGGGCTTTGTCCAGGGGCATGTGCATAGGCAATCGATCTGCGCCCAGGACGGTTCTGTACATGTGCCATAACTGGCTAGCAGGCAGCACCATGCGAGTGGCTGCACATATGCCCAATGCGTGATCGCTGGCCAAAGCCATGCTGAGCCAATGCTTCATGCCATTGCTTTGCACCAACACGGTTTCTGCGGCCAACGGTGGCAGTGGGTGGGCTTTGATGTGTTCCACCATCAGGTCGCGCAAACCTTCCATGCGGTTGCTGTGCAACACCATGAAACCGGTAGGCGGTGAGTTGTGTGGGGATTCGAGGCTGGGCATGAGGCATTCAGCTTAAAGCATTCCCGGGCTCAGGCGGTGAGCCTGGAGGCGTTTTTTCTTCGGCGTTCAGGCCATAGACGGCAACGACTTTCACCCGGTGATGCGGGTCATGGGACACAGGGTTTTTGCGGCATTGTCAACTTC
>JBJTXF010000306.1:0-2510 GCA_046082145.1 Limnohabitans sp.
GAAGACGGCACTGCCATTGATTTTGTCGACTGTTTCAATGCGTGGTATTGGATGTCCAATGAGATTGAATTGAGAAGGAGTTTTAAGCGTGACTCTGTCTGGCTGCGGTTGTTGTGCAGCGAGCTTGGCCAGTTCACCAAAAGGGGCCGATTTTCCAGAGACATGCGACACCACGCCATCGGCTATCACGATGTCGTTCACAGGTACGTGCCATTGCGCCGCCGCGGCTTGCGCCAACATGGCGCGCGCACTGGCACCGGCTTCGCGCATCGGCAGCCACAGGTCTTTGATGCTGGAAGAACCGCCGGTCATCATCAAACCAAATTCGCGCATGGTTTTGCCCGTCAAAAATTGTGCAGCGCGTTTGAGTTGACCTTGGTTGTCGGGATGAAATGGCAAGCCATCGGCCGCGACGGCTTGGTTGTTGTAAATGTTGTCAAAAGGCGCTTGCTCGATTTGCACTTGGTCCCAACGTGCGCCGAGTTCATCGGCCAAGAGCATGGCCAGGCCAGTTTGTGAACCTTGCCCCATTTCGCTACGCGCCATGACCACGGTGACGCGGTCGTCTTCGCTGATACGAACCCAGCCGTTGAAGGCAGGTTGGGAGGGCTTGGTGGGCAAGGGCTCAGCCGGCATCAACCTTTGGCGTGCGGGCCACACGCCCCAAGCAATCACCAACCCCCCTGAGCCCAGCGCAATCGCGCCAATGAAATGTCTTCTTTTCACAAAAACCGTCCTTGTTAGCATTGAACGCATGAACACGCAAAACACATTGCCAGAATTCGGCTTGGCCATTGTCGGTGACGAAATTCTCTCCGGCAAGCGACAAGACAAGCATTTGGCAAAGGTCATTGAATTGCTGTCGCTGCGCGGACTGGCTTTGGCCTATGCCGATTACGTGGGCGACGATCCGCTTCGCCTGACGCAAACTTTGCACCGTGCATTCAACCAACCCGGCGTGGTGTTTTGTTGCGGTGGTATCGGCGCGACGCCCGATGACCACACGCGTCAATCGGCTGCGGCTGCGCTCGGGTTGGAATTGGTGTTGCACCCAGAAGCTGAGCGACTCATTCGCGAACGTACCCGCGACGTGGCGCTTGAGCAAGGTCTGCCCTATGAACCGCTGCGTGAAGACAATCTGCACCGCTTGAACATGGGGCGTTTCCCCGCCGGCGCTGACATCATCCCCAACCCGTACAACAAAATTCCAGGGTTCACTTGTCGAGGCCCCGCTGGTACGGTGCATTTTGTGCCTGGCTTTCCCGTCATGGCTTGGCCGATGATCGATTGGGTGCTCTCCACCCTTTACCCCGATGTGGCTCGGCCTGGTGAGCGACTGGAGAAATCGGTGATCGTCATGGGGTCGATGGAAGCCACCCTCACGCCTTTGATGGAAGCCATAGAAGCCGAATTTTCAGGCATCAAGGTATTTAGCTTGCCAAGCGTTGACCATCCCGACTATGGCCGACACATTGAATTGGGGGTGAAAGGGCCACATCACACTGTTGATGCCGCTTTTAGGCAATTGTTGGCTGGATTGCACAAATTCGGTGCAAAATTAGGCCCTGAATTGGTGCGTTGACAGATTCGCACCTGAAAAGTGCATAGAATCAATGTTGGAAATCAGAAAAATTTCCGCAAATTGAAGGGTGCGGGTGTGAAATGCCTGGCCAATCCTGAAATCCAGTGGTCCATTGGAACTTTTTGACGGTTGTCAGGCGGGTGGCATAAATCATGCACGAGAATGGCGAATTTTCTATTTCCACTAACCTCTCAGGAGAAACTGATGGCCAAGACCGTCGCCGACGTCATGAAGGATGTCAAAGACAACGAAATCAAGTTTGTTGACTTTCGCTTTACCGATACCCGTGGCAAAGAACAGCATGTGAGCGTGCCGATTTCCGCGTTCAGCGAAGACAAATTTACCGATGGTCATGCATTTGACGGTTCCTCCATCGCCGGCTGGAAAGGCATTGAAGCCTCTGACATGTTGCTCATGCCTGATGCCAATACCGCATTCGTCGACCCCTTTTTCCAAGAGCCCACTTTAGTGCTGTCCTGCGATGTGCTCGAACCGGGTGACGGCAAAGCCTACGACCGCGATCCCCGTTCTATCGCCAAGCGTGCTGAGGCCTACCTCAAAGCATCCGGCATGGGCGACACCGCTTACTTCGGTCCCGAGCCTGAGTTCTTCATTTTTGACAATGTGCAATGGGGCAATGAAATGTCCGGCGCATTCTTCAAGATTGATGAATACGAAGCTCCTTGGAACAGCGGCGCCAAACTCGAAGGCGGCAACCGTGGCCACCGTCCCACCGTCAAAGGCGGCTACTTCCCCGTGCCACCTGTTGACAGCACCCAAGACATGCGCGCCGAAATGGTCATGTTGCTCGAAGAAATGGGCATTCCCGTTGAAGTGTTCCACCACGAAGTGGCGGGCGCTGGTCAAAACGAAATCGGCACCAAATTCAGCACCTTGGTAGAGCGCGCCGACTGGACCCAAAAACTCA
>JBJTXF010000307.1:0-2080 GCA_046082145.1 Limnohabitans sp.
GCTCAGAAACGTTTCTGAGCAGGTGGGGGCAGACCCGCGTCGGGTGGAACAAATGCTCAAGCGCTTAGACTTGGTGTATGCTGAACTCGACCCGGGCGATGGTTTGTTTTTTCATGCAAACCTGATGCACCGTTCAGATGAAAACAGCTCTGACCAAAGGCGTTGGACGGTTTTATTTTGTTACAACGCGGCGCGCAACGACCCGTATTTGGAACACCACCACCCCGGGTACACGCCCTTGCTCAAGGTCAGCGATGACGCGGTGAAGCAAGCCGGTGTGAAACACGCGCATGCCGATGACACTTACTTTCGCAAAACCTTTGCCAACCCGCCTGAGCTGAAAAAACGTATCGGGGTTTGAGCACGCAGTAGTTGTGCTGTATCAAGGCGCGCGTGAACTGCATCCCGCCATCCGTAGGCATTTCAGATGGCATGTCGATGTCCCACGTTGAAATCGTTTAAGCCATACACATCGCGGCCTTTGAGCAGCCACAGCGGGCGGGTGGCGAAATTGAGTGACAAACCGCTTTTGCCTTGCGCCGGGTGAAGGCTGCGGTCAAAGTGTGAGGTGGTGGGCATGTAACGAATGGCCACGCCGGTGCGGCGAAGCTGGGAGGTGTTGGCCTTGGCACCATGAATCATGTAGACATCGTGCATGGACATTTGACCGGGTTGCAACTCCAGATCAACCGCATCGTCGGGGTCAAAACAATCGGTGTCCACGGCCTGGTTGAGCACCAGTTCGACTTTGTCCTCATGCAAATGGGGATGCAACACTTTTTCCTTGTGCGAACCGGGAATCACGCGCAAACACCCGTTACTGACCAAACTCGGTTCCAGCGCGACCCACACCGTGCAGGTGGCCAAAGGCCGCATCGGCCAGTACTGACCGTCTTGGTGCCACGGTGTTTCAAATCCCTCTTCGGGTGGTTTGCAAAACACTTGGCAACCCCACAGCGCCACATCGTTGCCTATCACTTGTGACACCATGTCCACCAAAGGCGGGTACATGGCGAGGTCAAGGAAATCGCGCTTGCCCACCACGCCGTCGTCATTCTTTCCCTCAATATGGGCACTCACCAATTTTTCAGGTCGCACACCCGGATTGGCATCGATCAATTGCTGCAAGCTGGTTTGCAGGGCTTGCACCATGTTGTCGGGCAAGCGAAAGTTAGGAATCACGAAGCCGTGTTCGTGATAGTGGCTGACTTCTTCAGGGCTCAGTAGGGGGTGGGTCATGGGGCAAGCTCATTGGGTGGATTGAAAAACACTTTAACCCGAAAGCCGGACCTAAAAAAACCCCGCCATGCAAAACGCACAGCGGGGTTGAGGTGCTCAGTCAGACTGATGATCAGCTGAGTGCGTGACCTTGTGCGTTCACATACAGCGCGTAAATGGAGGTCGAGCCGCACATGAACAAACGGTTGCGCTTGGTGCCACCAAAGCACAGGTTGGCAATCACCTCCGGGGTGTGCAAGAAAGCCAGCAAGGTGCCATCGGGGTGGTGAACACGCACGCCGTTGGTTTCCATACCGCCCCAACCCCAGCCGCACCACACGTTGCCGTCGGTGTCGCAACGCACACCATCGGTGAAACCCGGCGCAAAGTCGGCGAACACTTTGGGGTTGCTGAGTTTTTGGTCTTTCACATCAAACACGATGATGTTGGCTGGGTTGCCGGGGCCGTCGGTGGCACCGGTGTCAACCACATAACAGCGTTTGAAGTCAGGTGAGAATCAGATGCCGTTGGGGCGACGCATGGGGCCTTCGGCCGCCACGGTCACTTTGCCATCCGGCGCGATTCGGTAGACGCGGGTGGGCAGCTCGAACTCAGCCTTGTGGCCTTCGTAAGGACCCATGATGCCGTAGCCGGGGTCGGTGAAATAGATGGAACCGTCTGGTGTGGTGGCCGCATCGTTGGGGGCATTGAGTTTTTTGCCACCGAAGTTGTCGCACAACACGGTCCAAGTGCCGTCATAGTTGCGACGACGCACGCGGCGGGTGTCGTGTTCCATGGCGATCAAACGGCCTTGCGTGTCGCGGGTGTGGCCGTTGGAATAGCCAGAGTCAGATTGAAACGT
>JBJTXF010000308.1:0-2555 GCA_046082145.1 Limnohabitans sp.
TGCGGTTTGAACATTTGGCCAAATCGGGCACGGGAGTGCGCGAGCGACGTTTGGCCATTTTGGGATGGGCAGCGCATTTGGATGCGCAAGCCAAGCAGCAGCAGCCCCAAGCCCAACATGGCGAGCGTGGTTTTATGAAAGCCGCCATGAGTGAGATGGAGTTCAAGTGGCTGAGCGATTGCGATGCGGCCCACGAAGACGATTTTTTGGCACCACACAAACACAATTTGCCCGCTTGGTTGGCTGAAGCTTTGCAATCGCAATTAGGCGAAGATTTTTGGCCCTTGGTCGAGAGCTTGCAGCAAACAGCCGGTCTTGATGTTCGGGTCAATACCTTGCATGCCAAACGTCCCGAGGTCATGACCCAGTTGCAAACCAGCGGTATACAAGCGGTGGCCACACCTTTTTCACCGTGGGGTATTCGCATGCCGGGCAAACCCAACCTCAGCAAATGGGCGTTGTTTGAACAAGGCCATATCGAGGTGCAAGATGAAGGTTCCCAGTTACTGGCCTTGTTGGTAGACGCCAAACGCGGCGAGATGGTGGCAGATTTTTGTGCTGGTGCCGGTGGCAAAACGCTGGCCTTGGGTGCGAGCATGCGCAACACCGGTCGCTTGTATGCGTTTGACACGTCGGCCCACCGATTAGATGCGCTCAAGCCACGTTTGGCCCGCAGCGGTTTGTCCAATATCTACCCGGTGGCGATTGCACACGAGCGCGATGAGCGCATCAAACGATTGCGCGGCAAGATGGACCGCGTGCTGGTGGATGCGCCCTGTACCGGGTTGGGCACATTACGCCGCAACCCGGATTTGAAATGGCGTCAAACACCCGAGGCGGTGGCCGAATTGGTGGCGAAACAAACCTCTATCTTGGCCGCTGCGGCACGCCTGCTCAAGCCTAGTGGGCGGTTGGTCTATGCCACTTGCAGTTTGTTGCGTGAAGAAAACGAAATGATTGCGCAGGCATTCACTCAAGCGCATGCTGGGTTTCAGGCTTTGCCTGTGGCAGAGGTGTTGGCAACGCTAGGCGTCGAGGCCGCAGACAGCCTTTGCACAGATGACGCTCGGTTTTTGCGTTTGTGGCCGCATCGTCATGCGACCGACGGTTTTTTTGCAGCCGTGTGGCAATTGACATGAGCCAGATTTAAAATCTTTTCATCGAATTCACCGAAAGAAATACATGGCTTTACCTGATTGGCCTTGGTTAGATGTGATGCTCACTTGGTTGGCACATGGCACTTGGCAATTGAATGCTTGGCAATTGGTAGCTGTCACGTTGCTCATGACACACATCACGATTGCATCGGTCACCATTTATTTGCATCGGCATCAGGCACACCGATCACTCGATTTACATTGGCTGCCTGCACATTTCTTTCGCTTATGGCTTTGGTTGACCACGGGCATGACTACCAAAGCTTGGGCAGCCATTCACCGCAAGCACCATGCCAAATGCGAATCCGAAGACGACCCTCACAGCCCGCAAGTCATGGGCATTCGCACGGTGTTTTGGCAAGGCGCAGAACTTTACAGACGTGAAGCGGCAAACGAAGAAACGTTGCGCAAATACGGCCATGGCACGCCGGATGATTGGGTTGAAAACCACGTTTATTCAGCACTGCCCTGGCAAGGCGTGGGATTGATGCTGATCATCGATTTGCTTTTGTTTGGTGCCATTGGCTTGACGGTATGGGCCGTGCAAATGTTGTGGATTCCCGTGACCGCCGCTGGCGTCATCAACGGCATAGGCCACTATTGGGGTTACCGCAATTTTGAGGCACCTGATGCCAGCACCAATATTTCTCCTTGGGGCATCCTGATTGGTGGCGAAGAACTTCACAACAACCACCACACTTATCCCACATCGGCCAAGTTATCGGTCAAGCCTTATGAGTTCGATATTGGCTGGCTTTACATAAGGCTGTTGCAAACCTTGGGCTTGGCTACGGTCAAGAAGACCCCTCCCAAACTTCATTACGCTGCGGTTCAGCCTGTGGCCAACGAACAAACTTTAGAGGCCTTGATTGCCAATCGCTATGAAGTGATGGCTGGGTTTGCGCGGCAATTACAGACCGCCCTCAAACAAGAAATCGCCGCCTTGCCCAAATTGCCTGCCGAGGCGGTGGTGAGTGCGGCCAAGCGCTGGATGCACCGTGATGAAGTTCAAATCCCGGCCCAGTTCCATGGCTTGTTGCAGCAAGCGCGCGCTGCCTTGCCCAATACCGACACCATGGTGCGTATGCGCGAAGAGCTGCGTCAAATGTGGCTCAATACACATGCTAGCCGAGCGCAACTGGCGCAGGATCTTCAGCAATGGTGCGTGCGTGCTGAGCAAAGCGGCGTCGCAGCGTTGCGTGAGTTCTCCATGCAATTGCGCGCTGCCAAAATGTGACGTACAAAAAAACCGCCATGAGGCGGTTTTTTTGTGAAGCCGAGCGACATTTAGTCTCCGGTCTGTCGACGGAACTGCAAAGATCAAAGGCTCGTGAGACTGAGTTCAAGCGAGCCGTTGAGAAGCTAACAGAAAAGCTTCAATCTGCAAACATCGACCAG
>JBJTXF010000309.1:0-3810 GCA_046082145.1 Limnohabitans sp.
TTTGTGGAAGACGCATCAGCTTGGGCAGCTTCACTGTGCGGCGCATCAGCTTGGGCTGTATCAGTTTTGTTAGCTTCCATCGTTACAGCCTCAGCTTTGGTAGCCTCAGCCTTTACCAAGGCTTCTTTCATTTTGTCTGCACGCGCCAGTTCCTCCAGCGCACGGTCCACTTTGGCCAATGCAGCAGCTCTGACTCGTTCAGCTCTGATCAGCTCAGCTTTGGCCTGCTCTTGCTTGAGTTTTTCAGCGCGCTCTTGTGCCGCTTTGGCTCTCTCGGCTTTCAATTGCTCGGCTTTGGCTTTTTGTTCCTTGCGTTTTTCTTCTCTTGCCAACGCAACTTTGGCTTGTTCTTGCTTGCGTTTTTCGGCACGTTCCTGTGCGGCTTTGGCGCGCTCAGCCTTGGCCAATTCGGCTTTGCTCATCACCGGTTTGGCTGGCTCTACGGCATCATGACCCGCGTCTGAGTGGCTATCGTCAACGGTGTTTTTGGCAGCTGTCAGTGGGGCAGATTTGATCGGTTCCATACGCTGAATCAGAACCGATGCAGCCGTTGGTTTGGGTAAAGCGGCGGCCGCAACAGGGGCAGGCGCGGTAACAGTTCCTGCGGATTGGGGTACTGGCATAGCTGGCAATGGCGGTGTCGGTAAAGGCGCTGCTGGTGTGGGCGCAATTTGACTCACCGGTGCAGATTGCACAGCAGCAGGATCGTTGATGTTGTCAGCAGTCTGAACCAGATGGGCAGCAGCGGGTTGGGTGTTTTGATGCTTAGGTAACACACGAAGGGGATAAAACAAATAACCACGCTCGACCAAATCAGTTTCCATGGGACCTGCGATCAAGCGCCCTTGTTCATCAACATCATTGGCTTGGGCGATATGGATAGCAAGCGCGGCCCACAAAGCCCAGAACATAGCAAGATGACGAGAAAGTGTGGAGAATGTTTTCATGGACAAAGCGGCTGTCAAAACCCATAAAGGTATTCTTGGATCGGATTGTTCAGCCAAAACTTGAACCGGGCAAGTGCAAAATCCAGTTCATGTTTCATGGCATGTGATGAAACTGCAATACTCGCATTCTTTTTGTTTCATTTTTAAAGGATCTTCATGGCTATTGAACAACGACTTCAAGAAAAAAATATCCAACTGCCCGAGGTGTCTGCGCCAGCGGCAGCGTATGTCCCCTATGTGCAAACCGGCAACTTACTCTTTGTCAGTGGCCACATCGCCAAAAAAGACGGAAAACCATGGGTGGGCCAACTGGGAACGAACATGGATACCGAAACAGGTAGGCAAGCGGCTGAGTCCATCGCCATCGATTTGCTGGGTACGCTGCAAGCGGCCTGTGGCGGAGACCTGAACCGCATCAAACGCATTGTGAAAGTGGTCAGCTTGGTCAATGCCAACAGCAGTTTCACCGAACCGCATCTGGTGACGAACGGCTGCAGCGAGTTGCTGATGCACATTTTGGGTGATGCAGGTGCACACGCACGAAGTGCCTACTGCGTGGCGCAATTGCCGATGGGATCGTGCGTTGAAATAGAACTGGTGGCAGAGTTGAGCTGAAGACGCTCAGCGCTTAATCAGGCCAGCGAGGCGCCCAAACAATTTTCCCAAATCATCCACATACAAATAGACTGCGGGTATCACCAACAAACTGAGGAAGGTGGAAGTGATCAATCCCCCGATAACGGACACCGCCATGGGAGAGCGGAAGCTCGAATCCGAAGCACCCCAACCTGCAGCAATCGGAAACATACCGGCACCCATGGCGATGGTGGTCATGATGATGGGGCGGGCCCGTTTCTGACAAGCGTCCATGAGTGCATCAAAACGGCTCATCCCCAAATCACGCTCTGCCACGATGGCATATTCCACCAACAAAATAGAGTTTTTGGTGGCCACTCCCATCAACATGATCAATCCAATCAATGAAGGCATCGAAAAGCTCTTGCCGGTTAATAACAAACCGACAAAGGCCCCGCCAATAGACAAAGGCAATGCAGCCAAGATGGTGATGGGGTGAAGAACACTTTTGAACAACAATACCAGCACCAAGTAAATACAAAGGATACCTGTCAGCATGGCCAACGCAAAACTCGCAAACAGCTCTTCCATCACTTCGGCGTCACCGACTTCCACCAAACGAATACCAGGCGGCAGTTGTTTGACCGAGGGCAAATTTTTCACCGCCTCCTTGGCATCCCCTAAACCGACACCAGACAACTCGATCTGAAAACGGATATTGCGTTCGCGGTTGTATCTGTCAATCACTGCGGGGCCGCCGCTCGGCTCTAGACGCGCCACTTCTGCGAGCAACACAGGCCCACGAGCGCCAGGGACGGTCAAACGCCCCAGCAAATCCAAATCTTGGCGTGCACTGTCGGCGAGTTTGACCATGATCGGCACTTGGCGCTGTGCCAAGTTCAGCTTAGGCAACGCCGCGTCGTAATCGCCCATGGTGGCAATGCGCAAGGTCTCGCCAATCGCCGCGCTGGTCACCCCCAAGTCAGCGGCACGAGCAAAATCAGGCAACACCGCAATTTCTTGTCGAACCAGACTGGCACTGGAAATCACCGACCCTAAGCCAGGAATGCCACGCAATTCACGTTCGAAAGCGGTAGCCGTTTGCTGCAAGCTCAAGGGGTCGTCACCGGTCAGCATGACCAGGTATTTTTCCCCGGAAGCGCCCAAACCTACCTTGACACGCATGCCAGGCATGTCTGAGAGCATTTGTCGCATCTGCTTTTCAATCACACCTTTGCGCGGGCGCTGGCCACGCTGCGTCAGTTGTATGGTGAGCGTGGCCACACGGGTTTCGCCCCCAGCCTGTGGCATGCTGGGGTCAGATCCAGCAGTGCCGCCACCAATGGTGGTGTAGACCGACTTCACCTCTGGCAATGTCATCACGCGCAGTCGCACTTCTTCCGCTATTTGTTCTGTGAACGACAGCGTGGTACCAGGCGGTAATTCAATGCCCACCTGGGTTTGTGAATTGTCATCGGGTGGAATAAAGCCAGTGGGCAATAAAGGGATGAGGCTGAGCGATGCAATAAAAAAAACGGCTGCACCCAATGCCGTCCAAAACCGGTGGTTCAAACACCATCGCACCATCCGTAAATAGGTGGGCATCCAAAACGGAACCGGTGCAGGTTTGCTTGAGGGCTTCAACATATAAGCGGCCATCATGGGCGTAAGCATGCGCGCCACCACCAACGATGCAAACACTGCCAGAGCCGCAGTCCAACCGAATTGCACAAAAAATTTACCCGGAATCCCGCCCATAAAAGCCGTAGGCAAAAAGACAGCCACCAAGGTGAAAGTGGTGGCTATCACAGCTAGGCCGATTTCATCTGCCGCTTCCATGGCCGCTGCAAAAGGCGTTTTACCCATGTGCAAATGGCGTTCAATATTCTCCACTTCCACGATGGCATCATCAACCAAAATACCCACCACCAAGGACAAGGCCAATAGGCTGATGACGTTGATAGAAAACCCCAGATACCACATGCCAATGAAGGCAGGCAATACCGACAAGGGCAAGGCTACCGCAGACACAAACGTTGCGCGAACATCGCGCAAAAACAACCACACAACCAGCACAGCGAGCAAAGCACCTTCGTACAACAAAATCAACGATGCGTTGTATTCATCTTTGACAGGGGTCACGAAATCAAATGCAGTGGTGATGGTTACATCCGGATGCGCGGCGCGCAATTCATCCAGCGCCTTGAACACACGCGCCCCCACATCCACTTCACTGGCACCACGGCTGCGAGCCACTTCAAAACCTACCACTTGCTTGCCATTCAAA